>NZ_ASSB01000049.1:0-8229 GCF_000520755.1 Paenibacillus sp. 1-18 | reverse complement strand
CGGAGGATGGTCGATGATGTAGTTTTCTATAAACAAGTCGTAAAAGTGGCCTTCTGGTAAACCCATAGCCTCAGTGATTAGGTCAAGCTGGTTAACAGACATTGACTTATTCCCTGTCACAATAGCACTTACCGCTCCCCTATTCATGCCTGCAATTTGCCCAAATTGCGTTAGACTCAAACCTTCTTGTTTTAAATATCCGTCTAATTCTGCCCGAATCGTAGGTGTATGCTTCATGTCATATCCACCTTTCATACAGAAATTCCAAAACTTTTATATTATTGTATTCTATTGTTGTCCATAATTTAACAGTTGTCAATAACTTTTATTTTTATGCAGTCATTGTAGAATTTTATAAAATAAGTAGTTCAAAAGAGTCATTTTACATTTTATTGAAAAAATATAGCATAATTATTGGTATATATATGATATAATTCTATTGTTACATAAAATACACAATAATAGAGAGAGATTAGGATGAAGAAATTTTTTTCTGTTTTCGCTATGTTGGTCTTATTGCTTGCAATTGCACCATTCGGTTTAGTTTCAGCGCAAGAAATAACACAAGCTCAATCCAGTAATATCAGTGTTGCACAGTCAAATAACCCTACTACTGTTACCAATGAGACTTATAGTAATGGCGATATAAGCCTTCAAAAAGCAAAAGTTTACCTTGATCTGACTGTACGAAGAACTGGAGGATTACTTGCTGAGTGGGACTATACCAATCCCGGCAAGGTCGTTACTAAGGTAGACTTAATAATGACCTTAGAATACAGGGAAGATTTTTTACATTCTTGGAAAACAGTAGATACTGTAAGATATAATTACCCTGGTGGTCTTGGTGCTAATGAACATAATGAACGTACGTTCTACCCTGACAAAAAAGGGACGTATAGAGTTTTCTTGTCTGGAAACATATATCACACTCAAGGGGGAACAAATATCCAAGATTGGTCTGCTGCCAGAGCTTATGATCCGAAAATCATTATTTCCAACGATCCAGATAAAATTGAACTGAAATAAGTATAAAGTTTATGAATAACAATGGTCAGGACATTAGAGATAATGTAATGTTCCTGACCATTGTCATTTTATTGACAGGGGAGAACCGAAATGGTAGATATTGAGAAAGTGAGAGAGCGCAAAAAGTTAAGATTAGATATACTAGGAGAATTATACCAGCTTTGGTTTAGTGGCGGCGAAATCAGCATGTCTGGTACAAAACGTGACATATATCAAGAACGAAATACCGAACGCCACTTAGCTTTCCACTATCTTTTGTCTATGGGATTTATAGATATTACACCTATGGGTGGAAAAGGAATGGATGAAGTGCTGTCGATAAGTATTACTGTTAAGGGGATCGAATTTTTGGAATCTAACTTGGAAGATGAATAAAAAATTGATGTAAATATATGTGAGCAATAACAAAAAAAACACCCTACCCAGCCAAAGTCGATAGGGTGTACACTCGTTTTAAGCAGCTTTATCATCTTTGACCATTTGTATATCTTAAACACTGGTTCTACAAGCCCGTTGCTGACAATCCGGCTAGGCTGCTCATTGGATTAAACCTTTTACCATCCTTGCAATGATTGAAGTGATATTATTCAACAGCCCTTTTTACAAAATTAAACCCAACACGATTTAAGGATGATAACCAACAGGATAAAGAGCACCAAAATTGCCGCTGTAGAAGTCCACATACCGCCAACACCTGCACCTGTATCTCCATATGCACCCATGGCTTTAACCTCCTTTATTTGTCCTCACCTTAATATATGTATAAATACGTTCTGTGATAGGGCAAGCAGGTAAATAAAAAACACACCGCCGACATTAAGCCGGCAGGATGTTACCGATGCTTTCCGATTACACAACGACGTCCGTGTGTGTTGAGGCAATAATATTCTTCCTCCGTTTTATGATTCAATAATAGGAGAGCATATTAACACCAAAAAACCACTTTACTAGACTAAAGGGTAGAAAAATGGTAGAAAAATGCTCACTCCAACAAAAAAGCGCGACCTCCAAAAAGCTTGGAAGCCGCGCTGTGCTTGGGTTTCATAGGATGCTGGTGAAGGGAATTGAACCCCCGGCCTACGCATTACGAGTGCGTTGCTCTACCCCTGAGCTACACCAGCGAGTCAGTATAAGCTGACAACAAAAACTATTATACTCTTACTTACATAAAAATCAATGACTTACATTCATTTTTTCAACTAGGATTTGGATTTAATTCGGTCACATTCGCTATCCCTGTGCCGGACAGTTTATCTGCTACGGAACGGAGCTTTTGACGGCTGGAGGAAGGCTTGTCGCGACGGTCGTCGATTTTGACCGAGGTGGAGACGCGCTTGGCCCCTGACAGGAATGGCGCTTCGTGCAGCGCTGCAATGGCGGTAAACACATCGTCCAACGAGCCTTCAATAATCGTACTCATGGAGGTAAGCTCATAGGTAATTCCTTTTTGCGTCTTTAACACTTTTTGCATTTGGGCAACATAGTCGCTCAGGCTGGTACTTCCCGTCCCAATTGGGATTACAGTCACTTCCGCGATGGCCATCGTGGTGTGCCTCCTTTATTTTTGAAATTACACTTCACTTTTTAAAATCTAAAAGCACTATCCGATAGAGCAACCTTATTCCACATTAAGGCCATATGTATGCTGAGGCGCTGATTGTTTCTGAAAAAAAAACTCTCTATCATTCATTGTACCGTTCACACAGCCTCAATTCAAATACAGTCCGCGTTTTCCCTGCATATTTTGATTTTCCATTCCTTTTCCTTTACGTATGGCTTCGAATGTTGCTATAATACTCCTTGCACTTATTTGAAATTTTAAGTTTATAAACACAATATGTTGGGTTAAATATTCATAACACTTCTAAATATAGTGATGCAGCCGATAAATTGCATGGGAACCAACTTTCTCCTCCTTCATTGGCAAGCGCATCGCTATTTCTACGTTATGGGATTACATACAGCCTCAAAATGCTGTCTGAACCATCACTTTTTTCATTATTTTCTTTGTCAACATGATCATCTTCATGCCTATTCCCTAAGTAAGTATTCCAAATCAGGAAAGCGAGGAATTAATCCTATGCCACAACTCGTAACAAAACCAAACAATCGCCAGCTGGCTTTTGATGAAATACGCATTTCCGTATATGCCGACCGTGTACTCAGCGGATTGGACAAGCTGGATAAAGACCGCCTCATTCGCGGTGTAACCAGCAAGCTGCGCCGGGACGAGGTCACGGGAGATGAAATCAGCAACGCGTTTGCGATGGCTGCCCTTGAACTGGTCAGCAAGGAAGAACCGGACTGGAAATTTGCCGCTGCGCGTGCTTTGCTCACTTCCTTGTATAAAAAAGCGGCGACTCACCGCCGTTACAAATCCTATCCAGACGAGCCTTACGGCGCCTTCTATCCATTGATCACAGAGCTGGTTGAAAAGGGAATCTACCGTCAGGAATTGCTCGATTACTATACTAAAGAGCAAATTGATGAGCTGGGTGCTTCCCTTTTGCCGCAAAATGACCTCCTGTTCGATTATATCGGGCTGCTGACGCTGTCTGAGCGCTATTTGGCGAACGACTTTGACGGACGTGTGATGGAGTTGCCGCAGGAACGCTACATGATCATCGCGATGTACCTGATGCACAAGGAGCCTGCGGACAAGCGCATGGAGCTGGTCAAGGAAGCCTATTGGGCGATGAGCAACATGTACATGACCGCTGCTACACCAACGATGTCCAATGCGGGAAAAAAGGTGGCCGGACAGCTGTCCAGCTGCTTTATCGACACGGTAGACGACTCGCTGGAGGGTATTTTCGATTCCAATACCGATGTAGCCCGTCTCAGCAAAATGGGCGGCGGCATCGGCGTATACCTCGGTAAGGTACGGGCGCGCGGCTCCGATATCCGCGGACATAAAAATACAAGCTCGGGTGTTATTCCATGGATTCGCCAGCTGAACAATACGGCCGTCAGCGTAGACCAGCTGGGTACACGCAAAGGCGCGATTGCCGTTTATCTGGACGTATTTCACAAGGACATTCTCGCGTTCCTTGACCTGAAGCTGAACAACGGTGATGAGCGGATGCGTGCACATGACGTGTTCCACGGCGTATGTCTGCCCGATCTGTTCATGGAGCGGGTCGAAGCACGTGGCGAATGGAACCTTTTTTGCCCGCATGAAGTGAAGAAGGTCATGGGCTGGAAGGACGAAAAGGGCCGCCCATTGGGGCTGGAGGATTTTTACGATGAAGCTTTCGGTTCAGGCTCCTTCCGTGAGAAATATGAGGAAGCGTCGCAGCATCCTATACTTTCCCGCATCACGGTGCCTGCCATCGACATCATGAAACGCCTGATGAAATCGCAGCTGGAAACCGGTACGCCGTACATGTTCTACCGTGATACGGTAAACCGGGCCAACCCGAACCGGGCCCATGGCATGGTATATTCCTCCAACCTGTGTACGGAAATTATGCAAAACCAGTCTGCGACCGTCGTGGAAAAAGAGGAACTGGTCACCAAGGACGGACAAACACGCATTGTCATTTCCAAAATCCCTGGCGACTTCGTTGTCTGCAACCTGAACTCCATCCATTTGGCTCGCGCCGTTCCGGCAGGGGTACTGGATCGTCTCGTACCGATTCAGGTACGTATGCTGGATAACGTCATTGATATTAATAATATTGAAGTGCTGCAAGCACAATATACGAACAGCCAATACCGCGCAGTCGGTCTGGGCACGTTCGGTCTTCATCACCTGCTCGCACTCGAAGGCATCCGTTGGGAGTCTGATGAAGCGGTAACCTATAACGATCATTTGTATGAAAAAATCAACTATTTGGCTGTTAAATCCAGCATGGAGCTGGCAAAGGAAAAAGGACGTTATGCCAAATTTGAGGGCTCTGACTGGTCAACCGGGCATTATTTCACATCCCGTGGCTATACGGACGGTACGCGTGAAGGCAAATTCGTCACCTCGTCCGAGTGGAGCGAGCTTGCAGAAGAAGTGAAACAAAACGGCATTCGCAACGCATGGCTGTTCGCCATTGCACCTAACGGTTCCACCTCGATCATTGCAGGTTCTACTGCCAGTATTGATCCATTGTATGAGCTGCTTTCCTATGAAGAGAAGACAACCTACAAGATTGCCAATCCTGCACCGGACTTGAATGAAAAGACAATCTGGTACTACAAAACGGCATTCCTGCTGGATCAGCATGCTTCGATCAACATGGCATCTGCACGTCAGCGGCATATTGACCAAGGCCAAAGCTTTAACCTGTATGTACGTCCTGACATTAAAGCTACGGAATTCCTGGCACTGCACATCCATGCCTGGAAATCGGGTATGAAGTCGACCTATTATGTACGCAGCCGCGCACTGACGATTGAAGAATGCGAAAGCTGCGCATCCTAAACTAAAGGAGAGAATCTCCCATGCAGTTACAAAAGATTTTTAACACGGAAGCGCCTAACCGCTCTACCCGTATTATTGAAGGCGAAAACTCGGGCATTCTGAACTGGAACGATATTCGGATGCCGCATATGTACAAGTTGTATAAAGTGCTCCTGCTGAACCACTGGATTCCGGATGAAATTCCGATGTCCAAGGACGCGTCCCAGTTCCCTTTACTGGATGGCGAAGAACAGCGTACATTCAAAATTAACATCGGTCTGCTGGCTGTGCTGGATTCCATGCAAACGATGTTTGTCGGAGATGTAAAA
Source organism: Paenibacillus sp. 1-18 (assembly GCF_000520755.1). Classification (NCBI taxonomy): domain Bacteria; kingdom Bacillati; phylum Bacillota; class Bacilli; order Caryophanales; family Paenibacillaceae; genus Paenibacillus; species Paenibacillus sp. 1-18. The sequence goes on along the minus strand of NZ_ASSB01000049.1, from coordinate 2,481 downwards.
CGCTATTTTACCGATTCCTCGCTGGAAGCGATCTCGGCCATTATCGGGCAACAGGAAGTGGTGCATAACCAGTCCTACTCCTACGTTCTGTCTTCCTTGGTATCGGAGCAGGAGCAAAAGGAAATTTTCGAATACTGGAAAAACGATCCTGTCCTGCTGGAGCGCAACACCTTCATTTCTGACATTTATCAGGAATTCCGCGATGAGCAGAATCCGCAAACCTTTTTCCAGGCGATGGTAGCTGATTTGATTCTGGAAGGTATTTTCTTTTACAGTACATTCGCTTTCTTCTATAACTTGGCCCGTGACCAAAAAATGATGGCCACCAGCCAAATGATCTCGTATATTCAACGTGATGAAAATCAGCATTGCTACTTCTTTGCCGAAGTGTTCAAGCAGCTTTTGGTTGATTTCCCTGAGCTGAACTCAAAGGAAAATACGGACTATGTTTACCGTATGATCAACCGCGCTGTAGAGCTGGAAACGAATTGGGCGCATTATACGCTCAAGGAGGTTCGTGGCATCGACTTGAACGAGCTGAGCGATTATATCAAATATATGGCAAATATGCGCCTGAGGCTGCTTGGTATGGACAAAGCCTATGAAGGCGTAGATGTAAACTGTATGCCTTGGATCAAGCCATTCTCGGATGAAGCGCTGAATGCAACAAAAACAGATTTTTTTGAAGCAAAATCACGCAATTATGGCAAGGTCGGAGACGACAACGGATTTGACGATTTGTAAGTAACAAAATGCAGCCTTAACTCGGTATTTACCGGGTTAAGGCTTTTTGGCATATAAAAAACCGTGGGATAGGCATATGACCATTCCATAAGAAGTTCACCTTCGTCGGGTATGGCGCATACATATAACTTAGAACTGTGTATTGAGACACTTCAAGACGGGGGCATCAACGCTGTTTTTACCTGCTTCGTATAAGAGGGATAGCCTCCCGTGTGCTGGAGCATTTCGATTTCACGTAAAATGCGCGGCAAGTCACCGATCGAGTTCATGACGATATGGGCTCCTGCCCTTTTTAAACCGTATACGCTCTGTCTGCGTCGTTCCTCAGCCACTCTGTCGTCTATTTCAGAACTGCTTGTTTGTGCCGCGGTTAACGCACTTTTGTTCTGGTTCAATACACCTACCGTCCATACGCCGGCATTCCTTCCCTCTTGCATATCGGCTGCCGTATCTCCTACTTTCACAATATCGCTGAGCGGAAATACCTGCAAGCGATGTGCAATATCGTAGATCATCCACGGATAAGGACGTCCCTGCGACACTTCACAAGGGGCTACTATACAATCCAACGTATAAGGTGACTGGGCAGGCGTGAAAATAGGACCTAGCAGCTCCATCGGGCAGGCTGTGGTGGCACCCGACTGAATACGACGATCCTGCAATTCATGCAACGCCTTGTCTATGCCGATCGCGGGCTCAGCCCCTTGAATCAAGGAGCGAAGAACAGGGACAAGCTCAAGATAAATATGCTCAATATCTGTCCTTCCGGGATGTGTACCGAAGCACTCTAACCACTTTTTCCGAACCTCTGAAAGTCCCAGCACATTGGCAATATGATCACGGATCGGCAGCCCTCGCCCATGTGATACCTGCTCTTCGGTTACTTGTACACCCTTCCATCTGAAAATATCAAGCATTCCCTGGATCAGGCCCCGCCCTCCGGGGTCCAACAATGTACTTTCAAGATTAAAAATAACCGCCTGTATCATGCAATCCCCGCCTCTCCGTACCGCGGCTATCCGCAATCTTTATTACCTTGATATTTGCATCATTGGTCTCACTTGCTCGCAAGGTACAACAAATAGACGGAAACCATTCACTCCGATCTATCTCTTGCTGACTAAAAATTACTATTAGGAATATGATACACAGCTAACGTAAACTGAAATGCCGTAAACCGTAAGCGGATTGTAATAGAAATTAATTCCTTTATTGGTTGTGGATTACCGAGTGTCATAAGGAGGAATCGCAACATGAGACAGCCTTGGAATGAATTTAATTCCAAAATGCCTTGGCGAATGGAGCTAGGTTGTTATGCGCTGAACAAACTGGCTTGTGGGGGATTGGTGTTTGGCCTCATATGGATGTATTGCTATCTGGCAGAGGAAATAACAGGGATTCCGTCTACTATAGCAGGCAATAGCGGTGAGCTAACCGCGCAGTTGTGGGCCTACAGCTTTGCCCTTCCAGCAGCTCTTGCTGCCGATGCACTGCACGATTTTTTACCTTGGCTGCGAAAGCCCGAGCAGCTCAGCCTGTACTTTGCCGCTGGATTCAGTATCTTTCTCCTGCTTGGTACTGTGATGTCGCCTGCCGGAGCAGGCATTTCATGGAGCAACGGCATAGCTGGTGCAGCCATCACACTGCTGTACTATGGAGGAAGACACTGGCTGAACCGTGAGTATGAATTACAGATCATACTGGCCTTCCTCCTGCCGCTACTCCTATGGCCTATAG
>NZ_ASSB01000048.1:0-1326 GCF_000520755.1 Paenibacillus sp. 1-18 | reverse complement strand
ATTTCACTTAAAAATCGGAGAATATGGTGGTATTTTTCTAAAGACTTGATTTGTAGCGAGATCTTAGTACAATGGTTTTATGACTACTCAAAAAATAATAAATGATGAGCTTAGAGTCAAAATATTTAAGGCGTTAGCTGATGAAACAAGATTGGACATCATTCGAGCTCTATACATCAGCAAGAAGGAGATGAATTGTGGAGAAGTAGGACATATTCGCGATACTACGAAATCGAATACTTCGTATCACTTGCGTACTTTAAAGGAGGCGAAATTGATCAAGGTACGAAAAGAAGCTCAAGCGAAGTATATGAGCATCGATTTGGAAACATTTCAAACTTACTTACCCGGATTTCTGGATACGTTGTAGAAAGAAATTCTTTTTTTCTTCATTAGTTCAATAATATTTGAACTATAGAACTAACTACAAAGGGTGAATAGAATGATCAAATTAACTGCTTTATTTTTCCTCATCATGTTTGTTATCGGTACGGATACGTTTTTGATTTCTCCGCTCATCCCCACTCTTCAGAACTTGTTTCATATCCCGACCGAATATTCCGGTTGGATGGTGGGGGCTTATGCTTTAGGTTATGCCATTTTTGCACTGATTGCTGGACCGCTTTCCGATGGATGGGACCGCAAAAAAGTAATGCTTTCCGGCATGGTCTGCTTCTCGGTTTCAACCATGTTATGCGGCTTTGCCACAGGTTTTTGGTCGATGTTCTTCTTCCGTTTTTTAGCCGGGGTTAGCGCAGCATTTACGGCGCCTCAAGTCTGGGCCTCGATCCCTGCTCTCTTTCCAACGTCAAAAATCGCCAAAGTATCAGGAATCGTCATGGCAGGCGTGGCTGCTTCCCAAGCGTTCGGCATCCCTATTGGAAGTCTGCTTGCCTCAACCCATTGGTATTATCCTTTTTTTACAATCGGTGCATGTGCATTATTGGTAGCAGTATTCATCTTCTATGCTTTGCCCGAAATGAAACCGAATCAAGGCCAAAAAACCAAGACTCCGATTTTCAGTAGATACATCCCACTATTGAATAGCCGAATGGCGAGAAAGGCTTTCCTCGCTCATTTCTTATTTCAATGTGGATTCTTTGCTGCCTTTTCTTTCATTGGAAAATGGGTGACGGATCGCTTTCACCTTTCCATTGATCAAGCGGGGTACGTGATGTTTTTTCTTGGTCTCGGGAATATAGTCGGAAGCTTCGGCGGTGCCTATGTGATCAAAACGTTAAACCGTTTCAATACACTGGTTGTGGGCTTTCTTGTCTCTATCGCATGTTTTATTGTTTTGCCTCACTTGCCATCGGTTGCGGCTTT
>NZ_ASSB01000047.1:0-4688 GCF_000520755.1 Paenibacillus sp. 1-18 | reverse complement strand
TCCCCCCCCCCCCGCCGCAAGCGACTCGTCCACGCCTGCTTCGCGCGCGACCTCGGCTAAAAAGCCAAAGTCCACCGGGGCGCTCTTGGAGTGAACCATCATGACACCTTGAGCGACCTTGGACAGCTTGCCGGGCATGCCGACGAGAATAATTTTCTTCATTCCCAGTCGTTTGCCATGCTTGACCGCAAAGCCGACAAAGTCGCCCATCTGAATAAAGGCTTCCTCCGTTAGCTGATCGTACATCTGCATTGCATATTTTTCACTGCTGCCGCCTGTGGTCAGGACAATTTCCTGGCAGTTCATCGCTTGCGCAACCGATATGGCCTGCACGACGCTGGCTTTATAAGCTGACGTGGAAAACGGAACGACCACACCACGTGTACCCAGTATGGAAATACCGCCAAGAATGCCAAGCCGCCCGTTCAGCGTTTTCTTGGCGATTTCTTCGCCGTCCGGCACGCTGATGACGACACGGACACCTTTGGCTGATCCGTGCTCCTCAAGCACGCCTGTGACAGCCTCCGTAATCATCCGGCGCGGCACAGGATTGATCGCTGCTTCTCCGACAGGCACAGGCAGACCGGGCTTCGTTACCCGCCCCACGCCGATGCCGCCGTCCAGCTCAATGCCAGGCTCCTCGCGCCAGCTAACGGACGCGATAATTCTCGCCTGATGCGTTGCATCCGGGTCATCGCCACCGTCCTTGATCGTCGTGCAGGAAGCTTCGTCCGCGTTCAGCACAGGCTCGATCAGCTCGAATGCATGATCGAAACCCGCTGGCAGCGATATCACCGCTTCCTTCGGTGGAATGCCTGTGATGAGCAGTTGCACCGCTCCTTTGGCAACTGCGGCTGCACAGGCTCCTGTCGTAAAGCCTGACCGCATCGGCTTGTCCGGCGCGGGGGCTTCACCGCTTTTCATCCGTTTGGGTCTGTCGGCGGACGCCGCTTCCTTTTCCATGCCAATTCCTCCTTAACCTCTTCTGCTGATCATGCTCCAATTCATTTCATGATACAGCAAACAGACAACCGCTACTAGCGGACAGCCATTAAGGAGATTGCATTCAATGCCGCTACAACAATCGTACTGCCGCCCTTGCGCCCCATATTCGTAATGAACGGAATATCGAGCTTGCGCAGCTCATCCTTCGACTCTGCTGCTGAAACGAAACCAACCGGCATCCCGATCACCAGACCAGGCTTGGCCGCTCCCTCCTTGACCAAGCGAATCAGCTCCAGCAGCGCTGTCGGCGCATTACCAATCGCATAGATACCGCCTTCGCCGGCTTGGATTGCTTTGCGCATCGAGATAATGGCGCGTGTCGTATTCAGTCTTTTCGCTTCTTCCATGACATCCGGGTCGGAAATATACACATGCACATCCCCGCCAAATTGACGGATGCGATCCTTGCTAAGGCCCGCCTGAATCATTTGCACATCGGCAACGACCTGCTGGCCTGCACGAATGGCTGCAATTCCGGCTTCAATCGCTTTTGGATGAAATACCATGCTGCGCCCCAACTCAAAATCAGCGGACGCGTGAATGACGCGCTGTACGACAGGATATTGCTCAGCTGTAAAAGGATGCTCGCCCAGTTCCTCTGTGATCATCTCGAAGCTTTTGCCCTCAATCTCCTGCGGCTGTACCGTTAACGGTTTAAAATCGGTTTTAAAATCCATCGTCTCGACCGCTCCCTTATGAAAGATTAGAAATTAAATTAGCTTAGAACATTAAAGTTACCTATTGTTCCACTACGCAGTCGGATGGTGCTTCCCATCGCCACCGCCCCCGGATTCCTTGAATAAAACCTATGATCAGTGTAGGAATCCGGGGACAAAAGCGACCGCTTCGCTTGTACAGCATCATTCCGACTACTCCGTTTTTATGTTCATTTTTCAAGTTCATCTTATATAGGTTCATGTTAAGGAGTTACAAACACCTCTACACAAAAACTGTGCATTTTAAGATAGCTATATTTTAAATACACGCCAAAAATCGTTCTGGATTCATCGGATTGACCGGGATCGACCATCTCTCATAGGATCATAGAATCATGGCTTAGAGCTCAGGCCTCTATTCGGCTGTACGCAGGGCGTCAATCACTCCGTCAAAATGATCAAATACCGTGCCAAATTCCACTTCCGGTCTGGAAATCAGAATGACATGTATACCCAGTTCCAGGGCCGATTGAACCTTTTCATCTACAGCCCCTGTGCGACCACTTTCTTTGGTCACCATCACCGTTGTACCAAAGTGCTTGTACAATGCCTCGTTCATCTCACGGGAAAAAGGTCCCTGCATGGCGATAATATTTTTTTGCTCCATCCCCAGCTCGCTGCATTTTTCCATATTGTCCAGACGCGGCAGCATTCGTGCAACCAGACGAATCTCCGGGTCTCCGAGCAAATGCCTGGTGAATGTGCCGAGCGTCTTGCTGCCTGTGGTAAGCATGACAGAGCCTTTCAGTTGCTTCGCTTCCAGTGCGGCCTCCTCATAGGACGGTACAATGTGAAGCAGCGGATGATTGTCGTACACCAGCCCCGCCCGCTCGTAGCGAATATAAGGCACTCCAGATTCGCGAGCGGCTGCCATGGCGTTCACATGTGCTTCTTCAGCAAAAGGATGACTGGCATCTACGATGGCCTGTACTCCCAGCTCTCGAACCACTGCTGCCATTTCATCGGCTGTCATTCGACCTGTACGTACGTCCAGACCTGCTTCGGACAAGCTGATTGCTGCACTTTCCGTTACGACAGAGGTCAATACCCTGAAGCCATTGCCACGGATTTGTAGTGCCAATTCCCGCGCATCGCTTGTTCCACATAGCATAAAAATCATGAATTCTTCACCTGCCCGCTGCCGGCAATCCCGCTGCTATCCCCAACAGACGGCGTATGTAAATGTTCGTGGTGGTGTTCATGATCATGGTTATGATCGTGCCCGTGGTCGTGCGAGTGCCCGTCGTGGTGGTGATCGTGTCCATGGTTATGTTCATGATGATCATGATGGTGGTCGTGATGGTGGTCGTGATGGTGGTCATGTCCATGATGATCATGTTCGTGGTCGTGGTGATGATGGTGATGCTCCTGCGCCTCCAAGCGGAACTGGCAGTTATCGCAATTCGCTGCAACCTTGCCGAATAAGCCTTCATTAGCACGCTCCAGCACCAGCTCGACCAGTTGCGGATGGAAACCAAAATACCCACCGATTTCAACCTGCAGTTCAGGATGAGCCTCGGCAAATTCCTCGGTCATTTCTCCGATGCGTTTAATCAACACTCCAGTAAATAGAAAATATGGGAGTACGATAATTTTTTTGGCTCCCAATCGTACACAACGTTCCAATCCATCTGAGAAGGAAGGCTGCGTCACACCGATAAAGCTGCTCTCCACCCACGTATAGGGGAGCTTCTCCCACAGCATGCGACTCATTTTGAAAAAATCGCTGTTGGCATCGGGATCGCTGCTTCCGCGTCCCAGTACAAGCACCGCTGTTTCCTCGTCCGTCACCTCGGCGGATGCCTCAACAGCGTTATTCATTCCCGCTGGAACTGCAACCGGACGAGCCTCCTTCAAGCGGCTTTGCAAAATGCTAACGATTTTCTCGTGAACGCCAATCGGACGCCCATATACAAATTCCACCTGCGGATGCCTCGCCTTCGCACGATCAATCGCCATCGGAATATCAATTTTGGCGTGTCCTGCGGCGAACAAGATAATTGGCACAAGAACGACACGTGTCGCCCCTCTTTTCACACATGCCTGTACCCCGTCAGCGATGCTGGGGCGTGTCAGCTCCAGGAAACAGGTTTCTACACACGTTCCCGGTACTCGATCTGCCACCGCCTGTGCAAATTCCAGCAGCTCCTCGTTCCCCTCCGGGTCCCGACTTCCATGTCCAACCAACAATATTGCATTCACTGCTGTTTTCTCCTCCTCATGATAGGGATAGCCTATATGACGCCCTATTTTATATATATGCTTGTGTCCCGCTCATTAGGCTTCTGGCCCACTAATCACCGCAAACCGCATTCACTTCTACGGTTGCCGGTGCGTCCTCATGCCGGAAGCCGGCAACCACACCTACACGTTTGAAAAATTTATGGAAACGCTCGTTCGGATGCCCTTTTTCCTTATACTCAGCGATGATATGCTCGACAATGTCTGTAATCTGTTCCCCCGGAATCCCTTCCGCTACAGGCTGAGCGGCATGAGCATTGCGGCCGAATTTTTTGCCGCCAAGGAAAAGATCGTATCCGCCCTTTCGGTAGACGATGCCGATATCCTCCAGCACCGCTCCATAGCAGGCCATACCGCAGCCGTTCAAGGCGATGCTGGTTTCTTTGGGTGCCTGCAAACCACCAAGCACAACCTGTAGATGCTCAGCCACGGGCACAGCGTCATCCTTCTCCATGTTGCAGAAGTCGCACGCCTTCACCTTAAACACATCGCCGATGGGCATGACAATCAATCGCTCATCCCGCAGCCGTCCGACCAGCTCCTCGGGGTCTGCGCACGGTACGCGCAGCACGATCTGGTGATCCGGCGTATATTCCAGCTCGCCGTCCTCACCCGCTATCTCCGCGAGCAGGGCCATCTGGCGAGCGGTGAATTTTTTGTTTCCCACGCCTGGGGAAACGCCCACCTCGAACAGCGCCGGCTTGCCAAAGCCGCCCGTCGCTGTCC
>NZ_ASSB01000046.1:0-2599 GCF_000520755.1 Paenibacillus sp. 1-18 | reverse complement strand
AGCGATAAACAAGGACGAAGAAGGATATATCCGTAACTGGTTGCTTAACAAGTATGGTAAGTCAGTTATGGCCTATACAGCCGTAAGCATTCGCACGGCAGCAGAAATAGCTAATTCCAGCCCCCGAGAGAGGGCAGAGGCTGCTTATATGACATTATCCAGTCAGGACCCACTAAGGGAGGATATATAAATCATGAACGTATACCAAATTGGACGGAACTATATCGCTGCCGAGAATTTGGAGAAAGCCTACTACGAGCATTTGGAACATGAGAATAACCTTGAATTTTTGTTCGACGGTATCAGCCTTGAACCTGGAGAAGAAACAGAAGTAACCATTAAAGTTCGTCGATTGACGGAAAAAGAGATAGATAAAGAGACTATTCCGTGCTGTCAGGATGGATGCGATGAGTGCGAGGAGTTAAATGACCATGTCTATAAAACATACCGTGAGTTAATCAACGAAGGCGGAGAATTTCCTAAACTTTTAGCTTTTGATCTCTAAGGAGGAACAATGACAGATAAACCACGTAACTGGCAAGAGGATATGAAACTGTCAGAACAAGCCAAGGGCTGGACCTATGAAATCACTTTTAATGGTGAAGGAAATATTGTAGCAAAGGATGCTAATTATACATTTGCCCAGGTTATTGCTGGGGATGTAGGCATAAGCAATGCTGAGGTTATATTAGATGGACTTGAAGCCCTTCCTTACTGGCTCCAACAATATGCAGCCGCTGAATCCCTTATACAACAAAAGGATGCAGAAATAGCTGCTGCCGAGAAAGCATATGAAGGACTACAAGCGAATTGTGTAAGCCGTGGAGAGTATGAAGCGACATTGAAGAAACTGGACGACATTACCAAAGCATATCATGCTCTCCTGCAAGATGAAGGAGACACCCCATGATAAGAGCCTATACCTCTATATTAGCAACACTAGGAGTGAACACATGTGAAAAATGAACAATTTATAATTATACGTAACAGAGAAGAAGATTCCACCGATACGCAAAAGATAATCCAGGTAAACTTTTTTTCGGACATTGATCAGGAAGATATTCGAAAAACAAAGTGGCTTCTTAGTAAGTATGTTGATATGATCGACGTAATCAAAAACTATGAATTCGCTCTTCAGCAGATTGAAAACGGTATGTCCGCATATGAGATTCTTTCAGCCGAAGGTGCTATTGCAAAGCGCGAGACTGGTCAGGAGTTGACAGCAGATGTAACAGCTAATGCCGTGATTCTAAAGGACAAACGGCATACCAATTATAAATTCTATCAATTCATCACCAATAACATCCGTTTCGCCATAAATAATATGAGAGATCCGCATGAAGGTCTTGCTGCAAAGCTGCTTTTTCTGGATGGAAAGAAATATCTCAAGGCCCAGCAGTATATGGAGAAGGGATACAGAAAAGATGTGCCTGGTATCTCAGCTACGACATTTGCAGATAAACGACGACGAGCGATTGTAAATATAGCAAACAGTCTTAAAATTAATCGGACTTTGGATCTTGTGGTTATCGACTATGGTCGGGGACGAAGCAAGGAAGGAGAAATCGGATTGAGAATGCCAGAAGTAAATTAGACCGTAAGGGCTTAAGCCTTTGCGGTCTTTATTTGTTGTAGGAACTATGTAAATCCGTAGTAGGTACGGAGTAGAAAGGATTTACACTTTATTCAGCAACAAATTAAATCCATTCTAGGAGGCAATAAATATGGCACAAAGTTATGCTTACTTGGACAACACAGGTATTTTACATCTTCATCCGCTGGAAACTGAAGCGGCTAAGCATGGCAAGTATGTAGGTACAAATCTGGATTACGACGAAAGCGGATTCCCGATTATTGGCGGTGAAGGTGTAGTCTATTATGTAGACAAAGACACAGCTTATGTAAACGGAAATGAACATGACGGTAAACAAATCGCAGTACCAAGTGGCCTTAAAGCACTAGCTGGCCAACTTCTGTAATCGTTAAGATTTAGATGTGGTGGCGGAAGATAGACGCACTTTGTCGGGGCATTGCTTGAGTGAAAGACTCATGGATTTATCGGTATGTCACACACGCCCGAAGAGAACCGATATACAGGGGTGAAAGTCCCTTGTCCACATCGAAACTATCTACAACTAATCCGAGACAGCCGTAAAGAGGGTAATAACACCCCATCAGTAAGGGCGGCAGATTGTTCCGCACGTAATGCGGACTATAGCGATTGACGGTAATCGCTGTGAAATAATTACCGTTAATATAAGTGAGAGAGCGACGGGAAACCGACGCTTTTTTGCATTCAAAAAGGGGGGGTTCAACATTGCAACCTGTTAATACGTACGCTTCTGCTCAGGCCCGGGAACTATACAGCTATTTACTCGGCATCTCAGGGGAAAAAATGATCACAGGTCAGCATGATTATCTGGAAAGCCCGGATGAATTAAGTAACAAAGTTAAAAAAATCAGCCAGGTTTATGTCGGCGTGCATGGCTACGAGATGGGAGCCATCTCTGGTCAGTCCGCCGCTGTGGAAGCAACACAGCGCCAAGCTGTTGTCGATAGCGCCATCCGCTGGAGCAGATCCGGTGGCATTGTGACGATG
>NZ_ASSB01000045.1:0-9840 GCF_000520755.1 Paenibacillus sp. 1-18 | reverse complement strand
CTTGATTGGTTATGTACTCTGGCGTAGCATCGAATTTCTTATTCATTATTTTCTCGTGTAGAATGTAATACATGAAAGTTTCACTTGTTTGCTTGGCATCTGCTAAAGTGTAGGCCAGTGAAAATTCTCCGTTTCGTTCTGTTACATCGCCAAGTTGATATTGCCATAAGTGGTACTGTCTTTTTTTGATCATGCGAATCCTCCGATATTATTAGTTTAAACACAGAACTAATGTTCCTATTTTATTATACCGAATATACGTTCTCATTTGAATAGTTAGTGTAATATAATTTTTGAAGTGGAAAAGAGTTTTTGGGGGAGGAAAGCGAAAATAGAATATAATATCTATAAGGGACTAATATCTATTAAAACTCTAAAAATATTTAAATAAGTTTTCACAGGAGGAATTTTATGCTTAAAAATACAATCTCTTATGCTGGAGAAAATATTCTAACTGTTTACCATAAAGGTTTTGATGAAGACGTAAAAAATCGCCATTTAAAAACCAAGGAAAAACTGGGACGTTTTCAACTGATTTTTGAAGAAAAGGTTGTTCCAGACGAAGAAGTCGAAAATATTTCATATAACGGTTGGAAAATGGAAGGACTATTAAGCCAAGGGGCTGTTTTGAATCCCTATCGCAAAGGAGCCTGCGCTTTTGTAGAGCAATTTATATCTCTTGATAAACCACGCCGTCTTTTTTCCAATACTGAAGAATATTCGTTAAAAGTGGATGTTCCAACCTTTCAACAAATATGCTCTTTTATTGAAAAATACATAGGAATAGACCTTTTAAAGGCCCCTCTATGTTTTGGTAATACTTTCATTTACGAGTATTCGCCCAGAAACTTTCATGCATATAAAGAAGATGGAATTGTAGTTAGCAATAAGAGACATTGTGATACTATTATTGTAAATTTCAAAAAAGATGATCTGGTTGTATGCACAAAAATAATTCATACTACTAATTTTCCTCAAGAAGAAGATATTATAATTTTATCTACAAGTTCTTGGAATAATTACGATATCGAATTGTATGCTGACGGCAAATTGATCTACTTTGATAAGGATACATATTTTATGAGAAGTTTAAAAATAAATGCGACAATAGGTCGTCAGGGCCATACTATTCCCTTAAAGAACCTAGGCAAAGAATTTAAAACAATGAATTCAGGGAAAGAGCAGATAATAACTAACATTACTTCAGAAAATAAAACGTTTGAAGAATTGAAAATTAAACATTCTGAATCAAACATTCGTCGAAGGCTGAATGAAGAAGAAGTCGATGATTCCTTTCTGTTCATTAAACCAAATGAAGTCCAAAAAGCAATGGATTTTATAAAAAAAGAACTAGAAAAACCATGCAAAGAAATCTGGTTTTTCGATTCTTATTTTTCTGATCGTAACGGAGTTAATTATTCAATAGATTTAATTAGAATTTTTGCTTTTTGCCATGCAGAAGAGAAACATATAATTTTTCATAATAACCCTAAAAAAACTGAGCACAACCCTATAAGTGCAGCAGAATTTGCTACTATCGCTAAGCAAGATTCTGTTATACAGTCACTAAAAGGAACGGAGCCACTAAAGATTCAGTTTTACCAAACTAAACAACGTATTCATGATCGTTTTTTATTCATCATAGATAAAGAAGGATTTATAACAGGAATAACTATAGGAACATCGTTAAACTCTTTGGATAGCAACTATTTTTGCATGTACAAGTTGTACAAAGGAACTGCTCGCCATGTTTTTGAGGAACTAAAAAAATTCACTATTTTACCTCACATTGTGGAAAAATCAACTATTTAAATTAGGAGAATCCAACATGATGGATATAAAAATACTTGCTGAACTTTCTGATACTATCTTTGGTCACTGGAATGGGATTCAAGAATATAGAGAAGTTAAAATGCATCTGAAAAGGCTTTTAGGAAAAAAATCAATCTCGAATTTGTTCGAAGAATTCAAAATATTTATGGATTCCTTACCAAATGAACATTTAAAGAAAAAGCCTATCTATACTGCTATCTTTGTTCTAGCACTTTTTGGACAAAACTTGGACGAAAGTGAACAAATACGAAAGTACTTAAAGAGATATGAACTTATCTCCCTACTCTACGGGGGCTTAGCGGTGCTAATTAAAGGAACCAAACCAGATTTTGTAATACACATCTCAACGGGAGACGGCCCTTTCCGAAATAAATACCAGTTTTTAAGAAGATTTGAAGGGGAGTTTGGTTTTTGGGACTACATAGAATTTTTTATGGCTGCAAAAGTAATTTATGAAGAGGACAAAGAAAAATTTAGAAGGTTAATAAAAGAAGACAATTCACAACTTTTACTTTTGAACCTAACTTCATATAATCCTGAAATTGAAATTCCGGAAGAATGGATTATAGATTTAATGAAAACACAGGATCAACTCCTCCAAAATATTACTTTCTATTTATTGACGAAAAAACTTAGAAGGTACATAGAACGATTGTCAGATGGTGATCGTTATCAAGATACTAAGGGAGAAAAAGCAGCTCGAAATGAACTATACACTGGGATCGAAGCTGAACTTAGGAAAATTGAGTATGCTTTATCACAAGTTGATGACCGAACACAAGTCTCACTATTATTTAACTATATTTTAGTCGAGAAAAAGTGGCCAAGGCGTTTTTCGACCTGGTTACTAGACCCAAAGGTATGGTTGATATTATCAAAAGAGATAAGGGATAGCAAAAAAATTAACACATTAGAGGAAGTATTGTGCTCCCTAGAAGTTATAAAGAATAAGGTAAAAACTTCTCACAAACCATATCGAAAGGATATGCTCTATAATGCCACAGTAGAAGTTATGCTTAATTTTATCGGAGAAAACGTTGGGATTTACGAGTGGACCGAAAAAGAAAAAATAATTTTCAAACAAATTTGCGAAGTCTTGCCTAAATCAAGCAGAACCAAACTGAAGAAGCGCTTGTATAAGGAAAGCCAGCAATTATGGACTTGTAAAATCGACGAGTTAATTCGCTTTGATATTTATTGGAGAGATCAAGCTAAACAAAAAATTATCATGGGTATGTTAGCTCAATTATAAAAGAGAAGATTGCATAGGGCTTTGAGTGAAAGAGAGGTATACCTATGATTTAATTAAAAAGAACAATTAATCTCGCAAGAAGCGCATAACTAATCAAAGAAGTCATACCAATACTCTATTAAAAATACTTATATCTTGAAGAGACGGTTACTAAGGAAATCGACTATATAGAAAAGGTGCTTCCTCTCACAGAGAATAGATCTAAATAAAATTGAACAAAATTGTTGCCAGATCCTATTTATGGAGAGGAAGTCGCTTTTGCTTTACAAAACTACTTTAAGATTTATAAAGATATTTATCTGCTAATAAAACAATCTTTCCATCCAAATTTTGAACTACACCAGTCTGAATGAGATGCTGGCAAGCATTTTCCATTGCTTGAAGTATATTCCCTCCAGTTCTGCTAAAGCCAAATGCCCGTGCTGTAACTAAATAAAGGTCATTAGATGTAATTCCAATACTATTACTAACAATCTTATGCATAGCCGCAGAAAGCTCTTCTGTGCAAATATGATGAATTGCTCTTACAGCAGTATCATTTGATAAAGGAATCCGTACAGAGAGGTTCTCTTTGTCCTTTATCCAAATGAATTCCCCTTTACGTATTAATTTTTGTTCAAGATAATTATCAATTAAAAAGCTAACAGATTTCCTGATTTTTACGGTCACCTTTTGATTTCCAAATAAACCAGCTACTCTCTTACATAATAGTTCAAAATGTATCGGATGTTCTATTTGAACAACATGATGGATTACTTTAGTAAAGTAATCTGTATTATCTGAGTTTCTTTTCACTTCATGGATATTTGCTTCTTTATAGTAAGCAAATGAATACGGATTATCATACTGGATATCATCGTTGGACATAGGTTTTTCAAGAACTTCAATATTTATTTTAGGAGAAGATAACCTATCCTCAGATTCCTTTGGTTTAAAGCCGGTTTCAACGTATTCTTTAGTCGCTTTTTCAACAGCTTCAAGCAATTTTTTTCCCTCTGTTACCGGGTCCTTAATCCAATCAGTAGACCAAATCCGATAAATTTTCCATCCTATGTCTTCCAAAACTGTTTGACGCAACCTATCACGTTCTCTGGCAGTTCTAGCAGAATGATATGTGGCTCCATCACATTCCACTCCAAGAACAAATCGCCCATTTAACGTGGGATGTTTGACAGCCAAATCAATCCGATAACCGGAACAACCAACTTGCGTTGATACCCTATATCCTTGCTTCAACAAAAAATCATAAACAGACTCTTCAAAAGGCGAATCAACATTAACTGTATCTGAATAACTCAATTCCTGTTGCAACACTTCAGGTCCATTCATTGCAAATTCAATATAAGATCGTAGCATTTTTACGCCCTCTGCCTTCGTACTCTCCAACTTAATATCCGTAGGGCGAATTGATCCGACTAATTTTACGTTATATTTTGCTCTTGTTATAGCTACATTTAATCTTCTGTAACCACCGTCTCTACTTAGTGGTCCAAAATTCATATACATAACCCCATGTGGGTCTTTGGCGTAACCAATACTAAAAATTATTGTATCTCTCTCATCTCCCTGAACATTCTCCAGATTTTTAATGAAAAATGCTTCTTCCTTTTCCTCGTTGAAATATCTTTCATAATCTTGATTCTGTAAACGCAACTGTCTAAGGGCAGTTTCAACTGCCTGTTGCTGAGACTCACTAAAAGTGACAACACCCAGTGATCGATTGGGAAATTTATCAAAATGATTAAGTACCAACTTAGCTACTTCTAAGGCTTCATTCACATTACATTTCTTTCCTCCCCGATCGTAAACTCCATTTTCAACATAAATATACTCAACACCATGATCAGGAACCTTATCAATATGTGAAGGAAATGTAATTAGATTATAATTGTAAATTTTAGCATTCGAGAAAGCAATTAAATGCTCATGCCGACTTCGGTAATGCCATCGTAAGGTACGCTCTGGCAATACTACAATTGATTCATCTAAGATAGACTCAAAAGCATCACTATCATCATATTCACCCTTCTCATCCACACTGTCTATATCATAATCTGCCTCAGATGTATTGGCAGAGAAAAAACTAGTTGGCGGAAGCTGCTTGTTATCGCCAGCAATAATCACTTGTTTTCCCCTCATAATAGCTCCAATTGCATCTTCCGTACAAACCTGCGAAGCTTCATCAAAAATGACTAAATCAAATTTATACTTATCTGCTTCTAGGAATAAACTCACCGAAAGAGGTGACATCATCACGCAAGGCTTTAAAGTAAGCATCAGATTCGGTATGGATTTAAAAAGCTTACGCAAAGGTAGTAATTTGCGTTGTTTACTGAGCTCTCGTTTTAATATGCCCACTTCATCTATTGAAGTGGTAGGCAAATTTGGGTCTGGAAGCTTTGAAACAAGCCGTTCTTTTACTCGTGTACGAGCAAGAGAAAGTTGACTTAAATCAAGTCTACTAAAATCCTGGATAATCTCTGCATGGCTACGACTCCGAAAAGAATTAACCGTTGGGAATTTAAGAATAACAGAGTCTACCCATAATCTGTAAAACCGTTTCAAAAATGCATCAACAATTAAATCTTTGTCAATTTTAAGTTCCTCAACCTTTTGAACGTATTCTGATAGTCCCTCCTTGTTACACTTGTCTCTGCAACTTCGAAAATCAATCCATTCTTCAAGAGAGGAGATATTATTTAAACAATTATTTATTTTTAGTGATATATCAGATAATGCTATCTGTTGTAATTCTTCTTTATTTACAAAAAGATCGGCATACCATTTCCATTCCACTTCAATCTGACTGTAACTAGACTTTAACCTTTCTAAAGATTCAGATACTTTTTTAACAAAATTCGTGTTAGAACAAATGCCAATAATAAAGCTTTGAGGCAATGTATACTTTTCATTAATTTCTTTTAATTTTCCAGTCCAAGAAAGTGAATCTAGAATCGAATTCCAGTCTGTCTGAATACCTCCAATAAAGAAATTTTCATAATTTTTTTTAAGGCTTTCATTTTCATCCTCAATAGTATGATCTATGAGTTGAAGTATCTCTAATCTTGACAAATGATCTATAGCTTCATCGTATGAGATTTCCTGATTACTATATTTAGTGATTTCTGTATATAATCTCTCTAGCTGTTGAAACAATTTAATTGCGTTTGTGATTATTTCCAGAAGATCAGAAATCCCCATTTTCTCGAATTCAGTAGTAAAGGAAAATACTTTTTGAAGAGTAAGTAATATATCACTTTCCTTTATAAGTCCCACCTTTTCAAAAAGTTCTCTATTTCCTTGGGAATTCGTCTCACTACTACACAGAAAGTTCTTTAACTTTTCAGGAACAGAATCCTTTGAAAACCAGTCTATAATGATGGAAAATTGATCTAACGAATCGTTCAATCTCTCCCAATCAGTCAGTTCCCCTAAGTAATGACTCCCTAATAACTCTCTCAGTAAATTATCATTTTCTTGTAACCATGACTTCCTATCCTGAATTTCTTTTAATTCACTTAAGATTGTAATAATGTTTTGATCATCAATTTTCTTTGAATTTCCTTTATATAAACTACGTATCAATTTTTTATCTTTTCTATAATTTTTATTAAACACTTTAAACCATGATGAGTATTCAACCTTAAATTTCCTGAGCATTGTGTGAAAATCCAATTCAAAAATCTCCGAATCGAACCGATCGGTCACAGAATGAATCAGACCATTAATTTGCGAATATTTATTCCTTGCTTCATTGTATACTTTCTTTACGGCACTATATTTACTTGGATCGAACCATGCTTCCGTTGGTTTAGGATTCATAATTACGTGGTCGAGCAATGTACACAAAGACTCAAGACCAGAAAATGTATATTTATTCGAAATATCAAAAATTTCAGTAATACTTTTTGCTGCACCATAAGACAAAGTTATTTTCTCAGATATTGATGTTAACCCATTTATAACAGAATTGCTTAACTTAACAATGTCCTGTTCATGAGGGAAACTTGTTTCATTTAGTGATAACTTTAATGTACTGATTGTCGATAAAATCTGCGTTTTAAGAAATTCAGCATTCAGATTAAAATAGCCGGTATGGTGAAAATCAGTTAATTTTTTATGATGTTTCTCATACTCCATTTTTAAGTTTAGATACTTTTCCGCCTGTTCAATTAGAGCAGTGATATCTTGTCCAGTAACCCATTGAACTGGAATTCCTGGAGATTTCTCAGACACCTCCAGTATCTCAATTAATTCATTAACAGCAATTAGTGAAGATTTCCTATTAAATTCATAATAATCATTAATCAATTTAAACTGTTCAGTAAGCATATCAAATTTAGGTGACAGCTTTCTTAAATAAGTTTCAATATCATGACGTAGTTCATGAGAAACCATTGCTATGATGCAGTTTCGCCACGGATTTAAAGTGTAATCTCCACTCATTTTACCAATAGTTTTAGAAAACTCCCCAAGTAAAAAAGTATAGTCGTTTAATTTTTCCGACGTAGTTCCTCTCAAATCGTCAATAGAAAAAATTATATCAGGAGATTCATAAAGTTTAGCCAATTTTCCAGTTATATAGTACAGTGTCTGGTTAAGTGGCTGAATAGGCGTGTGCAGTTCTGCTACATATCGGTTTAGTTTATCTCTCTGTTTCTCAAGGAGGTCAAGTTGAGAGAATGTATCATCCTGAATTCTGAATTTATTTAAAGCCAGTGTTTTTCCTAGATCATCCAAAACTCCCTTCTTACTAGCTTTATGACTATGTAGGTTTAGACAAAATTCAGTTAATCCAACTTGAGATAGCCGTTTGTAGACTACTTCAAGAGCGGCCATTTTTTCAGAAACAAATAGAACACTTTTTCCCTCTGCAAGACTTTCAGCGATAATATTGGTAATCGTCTGGCTTTTCCCCGTACCTGGGGGGCCTTGAAGCACAAAACTGATACCTTTTTTAGCATATAAAATGGCATCCTGTTGACTAGAATCCGCATCTACTACTTGATACGTATCTATTGCTCTCGTTTTTTTATCATGGTCGTATGCATTAAATTCCATCGGTAATGTTTTAATCTGTCCTTTATCACCGGATAATGCGACTAAAAAAGGATGTGCCTTCATTCTATCTTGATTTTTATCCAGATCTTCATACATATTGATTTTCAGAAAAGAAAGGAGGCTTAAACCCGTTTCATTAACAACTTCCCATTTATTCTTAGTAATAAACTTATTGATATTTTTCAAATATTCCCTAATGTTATCCTCATGAGCATCAAAATCAGGTAATATAACGCCAAAATCATGTTCCATTTTATATTTTAATGTCGGGTTTACAACAATTTCATCTTCAGCAAGCCGTAGTACAAATGGAGAGCTAATCGACTCTAATGTAATCGAGACCGGAACCAACACTATTGGGGAAGTAATTACTTGATCAGATCCTGTACTTTCTGTCCATTTAAGAAATCCAAAAGAAAGATAAAGAATATTAATACCTTGTTCTTCCAAAGCTATCTTGGCTTTATTTCTTAGATTTCTTAATGTTTTTTGTTGCTCTTTAAGTGATTGGTCAGTTTTGATGTCACCTAAAGAAATTAATGAACCTTCCATTTCGTCTAAATCATCATCATTAAAATCTTCATATTGGAATGGAAACTCCAAAGAATTCTCGTTTAAAACTAAATTCGCGAACAATTCATCCAGATCAGGAGAAATTATCCTTATGCTAGATCGTTTAGTTTCTCTATAATTAATCAGTCTGTTCCTTTTACCCAAATCAAGAAGACGTTTTTTCCAATTATCTATACGGACGTCAATTGAAGCCATGATACCACCTCTTATTCTTTACCCATTCTAATAAAACTTTTGAAAAAAAAGCTAGTGTAAGCTATTCAACAGTTCAACTGGAAATCCCCCTATTCGACAGGTTCCTCCACTAGTATACATCAAACTACCGATATCAGTCTTTTTATTAAGTGTAACGATCAAATATTCCTAGTATATATCAGTTTAATTAAAGAATAGTATTATCTTAATTGACAAAAAACCTCCCTATAAAAGGAGGTTCAAAAATTCACCTTCATTAATTAATCATAAGAAGCATCATCTCGATATATTACTACCACGCACTCCACATGTGTCGAGTTAGTAAAAGGGATATATTCCTTTTTATTATATATATTACCTGCACTATCAAAAACCACTCCTTCTCACAACATTCCTTTTTCTAGATGATACTCGTTCCCCCTTCACTTCTATCAATCCCACTAATTCCATATGAGCCTGTATTTAATTTACCCGAATCCATATTCACAATTAAATCAGCTCAGTTCCTGACTTTGGAAGACAATTGCTCAAAATTACTTTCAGCTTTCTCTCTTCCAGTATTAAACATTGAAAATACCCCAACGAATGGGTCATTTTGTAAACTAAATCTCTCTTTCAACCGATATATACATATGATGGACTGTTATTCAAATATCATATCTCGTAACTTTATACCCAACAAACTCAGCGATACATATGGGTCTCGACTCAAATTTGTACCATCTGCGGCTTCAATAATTCAGACTCGAATTAAAAATGCTGCACTTTACTTTTGTAATCAGCCATCACATCTAGAAAGGAGTCATGAACTCACTTGAGCATATTATCAGATGGGATCGGGTATGAAAGCCTACGCTTTTATGGTCCCTTTCAGCCACAACACATCGAACAACTTAAACGACCACCTGCTCAAAGCAGGTGGATTT
>NZ_ASSB01000044.1:0-13536 GCF_000520755.1 Paenibacillus sp. 1-18 | reverse complement strand
TCGTCTCCAAAGACAGGGTTTCTCGACAATCTGAGATGTCTGCCCTTATGCAGACATCTTTTTTATAAAAAAAGCGCTCCCTCCTGCGGCATGCGACCGTCAAGAAGAGTAGCGTCTTTTTAATTTTTCTCCAAATTTATTGAATTACACTTTTCAGAACATCGTCAATCATTTGTCCATTCGCAATGGTCCCCGTATACAACCAACTCGAATCTTTGCCAAAATCGTATACATGGCCAGCCTTTACAGCTGGAATTCCCGCCCATACAGGATCTTTTATAATATCTTCTTTACTTACATTTTTGCTGTTCACGATAAAAACATAATCCGCATCCAGCTCTGCCAGCTTCTCCAGTGATAAATTGCTCCAGTTTGCCTTGGCAGTCTTGGAGATTTCCTGTACGACCTGGGGAATCTTGAAGCCCAAGTCCTTGTACAATACATCACCGCTGGATAGATTCTGGTTCACGACATACACGTTTTTATCCGTTACCCACAAGGCTGCTGCGGTTTTTTGACCAATCGTCTGGCTCAGTTTGGCCTTGGCCTCTGCCGCCTTTTTGTCATAGCTGCTTAATGCCTGCTTCGCTTCACTGCTCTTATTCAGCACCTCACCCACGGTCAACAGCTCTTGACGCCAATCGTTATTCATATTACTGCCTACAACATAGGTAGGAGCGATTTTAGAGTATTGATTATATTTGTCGCCCTCTACCATGCTCGCACTGTCCATAATGATTAAATCAGGCTTGAAGTTCAGAACGGCTTCAAATGGAAGGTCAGAAGCGATGGTAGGAACATCCTTCAGTTCTTTTTGCAAGTAGCCCTGTACCGAATTTTTACCTACCGACCATTGAGCTACGGGTTTAACACCCAGTGCAACCAGATGATCCTCCAGATACGAAGCAATCACACGCTGAGGCTGAGCCGGAACCTTCACCTCATGCCCAAGTGCATCTTTCAGCACCCTTTCTTGTGATGTCTGCTCCGCTGCTGTATTGTTGCTCCCTTGGCTAGTACCTTCCGTTGCCGCAGGACTGGATGTGCCTGAGCAGGCGCTGAGCAGCAGGGTAAAACTAAGCAATAAAATAAATGCCATGGAATGCCTTGCGTTTCTATTCATTCGTAAAATCCCTTCATCATAGTTTTGATAATGATTATTATCCTCAATAACAGTATGCAGGGTGCCACTTATCGAATCAATGGAACATTCGGACATGCTTAATGGATTATCCAGACGTGTATTTCTCACTAAAGCAGATGAATATAAGCTGTTCCGATAATGAACCGCTGAAGTAATGAAGGATATCATACTTAAATATACAAAGGAAGATCCTAACAATACGATCCCTACCTACGTTATCTTTTTCAGTGACGGAGGTGTCTATGAAACGGAAAAAATATCAAATTTGCTAATCGAGTGCTCTGGAACCCCGATTTTCTGGCAATTTGTTGGTCTTGGTAATGCCGATTACGGAGCCCTTCAAAAGTTGGATGACCTGCGCGGTCGCGTAGTAGATAATGCAGATTTTTTTGCCTTGGATGACATCGACTCCGTGACAGACGCAGAATTGTACGACCGTCTGCTGAACGAGTTCCCAGGATGGCTCAAACAGGTACGAGCTAAGGGAATATTGCGGAGCTAATTCCTCGCCGCAATGCGTAACCGCGTCAGATTAACTCATCTCCATGCCCCCCTGCATGATCACTTAAAATATCATCAAGTAGAGCAATAAGAGGCACAATGGCCGCTGATAAAGCACTCCTCAGCGAAATCATTTTGCCTCTGTTTTTCTTCAGTTTGTCCTCTATCCATTTCAATCTCTCTATCAGATCCTATTTCTTTCATTTCCTAATCGTTAATTTTCATGTAGTATAAGTCTAATTGAAGTAACCCTGTTTGGGCTATGCTGAAGCTATACACTTTATAAAGGAGGATTTCAGATTGAAATCAAATGAAGCAACTTTGCACAAAAAGCTGCGCCCTAGGCATATTACCTTTATGGCTATGGGCGGGGTCATCGGGACCGGTATCTTTAAAGGAAGTACCGAAACGATTAGCTTGGCAGGACCTGGAGTTATTTTATCCTATGTCTTTGCAGGGCTTTTGCTTCTGGTCGTTATGGGAGCAATTGCCGAGATGGCCACCGTCTATCCTAACATGAATATGAAGGATTTTATTCGTAAAGCGTTTGGAGAACGGCTTTCCTTTATCATCGGCTGGCTGTATTGCTTCATGTGGCTGGCTGTCTGTGTCATCGAGGTCATCGCAGCGGGAAGCTTCCTGCAATACTGGTTTCAGGATGTTCCCTTATGGGTACTCAGTTTAGCAAGTGCGGCCTTCATTATCATCGTTAATATGCTGAGTGTCGGAGGCTTCGGGGAGCTGGAATTTTGGCTTGCAGGGATTAAGATTGCCATGATTATCATCTTTATCGCCTTGGGTGGCTGTATACTATTCGGCATTATCCCCACGGAAACTCCACCTTATCTGAGCAATTACGCACAGCATGGGGGATTTTTACCCAATGGCTGGCTGGCTATTTTTTCGGCACTGCTGGTAGTTACCTTTTCCTATGGAGGGTCCGAGCTCATTGGTCTGACGTTAATGGAGACCGAAAATCCGGAAAAAGTGCTGCCTAAGGTAGTTAAAAGCTTTATTTTGCGAGTTGTCCTGTTTTACACCTTGCCGATCCTCATTATTTGTGGCTTGATTCCCTGGAATCAGCTGGATGCGAATACCAGTCCGTTTGTACAGGTACTGTCTTCGGCAGGGCTTCAAGGCTCGGCCCATGTCATGAACTTTATCCTGATCACTGCCGTACTGTCTGCCGCCAATTCGGGGATTTACGGTGCTACACGCATGCTGCATTCACTGGCCGTCAATGGGGAAGGGCCTAAATCACTCGCCCGCGTGTCTTCAAACGGAGTTCCAATAAACAGTCTCAAACTGTGCGCCGTGGTTCTGATTGTCGGTTCCATGGTTGCTTATATTGCTCAGGATGGACTGTTCCGCATTTTGATGGCCGTGCCTGGCTTTGTTGTGCTGCTCGTCTGGAGTTGTATTTGCTTGTCCCAGTTGAAACTACGCAAATCTTATCCCATAGAGCCCAGCTTCAAAATATGGGGGTTTCCTTATATCACCGCAATAACCGTCGGATGTCTGTGGGTGATTGCACTCCTGTTCCTGCTTGACCCGCAAAATCGGATCAGCATCAGCGTATGTGTGGCTTTCATGGCATTCCTGATCGTCTGGTCTTTGGTGAAGTTCCGGAGAAAGCAGGCGTAAGCAGCTCATGATTCAATCGTATCTGTTTCCTGTTTCATATGCTTTTCTGGCGTTTCCTTTTGCTGCGCTATTGTTTACACTGCCTTTTCTTATTGTGCAGTATCGAAGACATGGCTATATTCACAAGGCTAGAGCATGGCTGCTTTACCTGATGCTTTTATACTTGATGAACGCCTTCTTTTTGGTCATTTTACCGCTTCCGTCATCGCGTCATAACGCAGCATTAGCCGGAGGAGCGTTGCAATTAATACCCTTGCAATTCATTCACGACATTATAAGAGAAACGTCTGTCTCACCTGCTCATCCCTCCAGCTATCTTCATTTATTGAAGGAGCGGGCTTTCCTGCAAGTGGCTTTTAACGTTCTTATGACCGTACCATTTGGCATGTTCTTGCGTTATTATTTCCGTGCACGATGGGGATGGTGCCTGATTCTATCCTTTGCCCTGTCCCTCTTCTTTGAGATAACGCAATTGACAGGACTGTACGGATTTTTTGACCATGCGTATCGCGTGTTCGATGTGGACGATCTGATGGCTAATACATTGGGCGGTATGCTGGGCTTTCTGTTGGGCGAATGGTTCTCACGCTTTCTTCCCCGCTTGGAGCATCTGGACAAGCATTTGGACATTACGACCAAGCGGGTGTCCTATACCAGACGGGGCGTAGCCTTTTTCGTCGATTCTATCGTTTGGATCGGGCTACTCGGGATTATGGAATCCTTGCATGTGTCTGCTGCTTTCTGGGTGTCCAGCGGAGTGTACTTTATGATCATCCCTTACCTGACGAATGGGAAAACTCCAGGGAAATGGCTGGTGCGTATTCATATTACAGGGACCGGAAAACGAATTTCCCTGTGGGAGCTCATCAAGCGCTACAGCCTATTGTACTGGTTATATTTCGGGCTTAACTATGTGCTGGGTGGACCTGTGCTGTGGTCCCAAGTGTCTCCTTGGGCGAGTGTTCTGATCAGCCTTTTGCTGTTGGTGATGAACGGATGGTTCTTTTTCCATCTGGTCATACGCCTATTCAAGAAAGGCCCGTTATTTTACGAGGAGCTTAGCCATACTTCACATCAAATTATATGGCCCAAGCACTATCACCCTCCTCAGAGTGACACTGCTGACCCTGAATAGATGTCGGGAGAGAATACAGTAAAAAGAACCCTGAAAGACTGATAACGTCATCAAGCCCCGGATCTTCGTTGTATCAGGCATAAAAAAACAGGTGAAACAAAGGAATGTCCTTTGTCCGCCTGTTTTTTTATTTTGCGTATAGATGTTTGTTCGTTTCCCTTATTTCCACTGGGCAATCTGATCAATAGGCAAACGTGTAGACGGATGG
Organism: Paenibacillus sp. 1-18; assembly: GCF_000520755.1. Taxonomy (NCBI): domain Bacteria; kingdom Bacillati; phylum Bacillota; class Bacilli; order Caryophanales; family Paenibacillaceae; genus Paenibacillus; species Paenibacillus sp. 1-18. Next base: position 8,904 of record NZ_ASSB01000044.1, on the reverse strand, counting down.
CCCTCGTCGATTCCTTTACCCATGGAAATGAGCATGACAGGGACATAACGATCTTTGTCCAGACCAAAAGCTTCAGCAATTTTATCCTTTTCATAGCCACCGATAGCGTTGGTGTCGTAGCCATGAGCGCGTGCCACCAGCATCAGCTGCATGGATACCAGACCACCGTCGATGAGGACCGTTTCTTTGTTCACAACTGGATCAAGCGCTGCAAAATGGGCTGCCACTTTTTCTTGTTGCATTTCTTTAATGTCTTGTGGCATATAGCCCAATTCTACAGCTTCTCCAAAAATTTGTTCAAAATTGTCAAAATTGTTCAAATCCCCAAATACCGCAATCACTGCCGAAGATGTCTCCACTTGACGTTGGTTGAAACGAGCCAATGGCGCCAGTGTTGCTTTACCTTCAGGGCTGTCAATCACGAGGAAACGCCAAGGTTGCAGGTTAATGGAAGATGGTGCGCGTGTAGCTTCCGTCAAAATCTCAGTCATTTCCTCGCGGCTGATCTTCACGGACGGGTCGTATACTTTTACCGAACGGCGTCCCAGTGCAATTTCTTTAAAATCATTCGTTTTTACAATATTGGATGTATTCGTATTATTCATTCAAGTCTCTCCTTATTCCCTACGGGATATAATAGTTATTATGGAATTTCAGTCAGTCCATATCGGATATGTGACCATTCATGATTCGCAGCATATCAGCTAGCTGATGCCGCTCAGCCTCGTCGAAGCTCTGGAGCAGCCGATCTACAAACTGCGAACGCTCCTGTCTGAAGGTGATAATGCGCTCACGTCCATAATCAGTCAGGCTTACCAAGGTAACTCTGTTGTCCTCGGGCTTGGTGCGTCGTGTGACCATAGCATTCGCCTCAAGCTGCTTCAAATGGCGGGTCACGGCTGCCCCGTCGATACCAATCTCTTTTTGCAGCAGGGTTTGACTAATCTCCTCCACCTGATACAACTTGCACAACAGCTGTAATCTGGATGCGCTGATGCCTGCACAACGCTCAAACTTGCAGCTAATCTCTTTATTCAGCAGCAACAGCATTTCAAAAATAGACTCAGCCTCAGATGATGTTGGGGTGATAGCAATCCCTCCTCCGTAAAATATCGCTGGGCTTTGTGATACAACCGTTGATCTATCAATCATTGATCTATCAAGTAATATACATCCTCCTTAAAAATAAATCAAGTCCCTGAGAAAAATAAAGTAACTCTTTTCAAATAAAAGCTGAGCACCCCCGTAAGGAACACTCAGCTTTATTTTTTATTTGCTTGCTTATTCAATATACGTGTACATGCTTATTTCTCTGCAAGTTTCCTAGGCTGCCACTTGAGTTAGACAATCCCGTGGGATAGCATCGCGTCAGCCACACGAACAAATCCTGCGATATTCGCACCGACAACCAGATTGCCCGGAACGCCGTATTCCTCAGCCGCCTTCACGCTGTGAGCATAGATATTTTTCATAATATCATGCAGCTTGGCATCCACTTCCTCAAAGCTCCAAGACAGACGCATGCTGTTCTGAGACATTTCGAGCGCCGAGACCGCAACTCCGCCTGCATTGGCAGCTTTGGCTGGTCCAAACAACACTCCATTGTCCAAAAATACTTCAATCGCTTGCAGCGTGGATGGCATATTCGCACCCTCGCCTACAGCTTTTATGCCATTGCTCACCAGCAGCTGTGCTGCATGCTCGTCAATTTCGTTCTGTGTAGCGCATGGCAATGCGATATCACACGGAATCGACCAGATGCCGGAGCAGCCTTCTGTATAGATTGCGCCTGGACGCTCTTGGATATACTCGCTAATCCGCAAGCGATTTACTTCTTTAAGCTGCTTCACCAGCTTCAAGTCAATACCTTCGGGATCATAGATAAAACCATTGGAGTCACTACATGCCACGACTGTAGCACCGAGCTGCTGTGCTTTTTCAATCGCATAAATGGATACATTCCCCGAACCCGACACGACAACGCGTTTTCCCTCAAAGGATGTGCCTTGGGCATGCAGCATTTCATTTACAAAATACACACAGCCATAGCCAGTCGCTTCTGTACGCGTAAGACTGCCGCCGTAGTGAATTCCCTTACCTGTCAGGACGCCGCCTTCATGTCCACCACGTATCCGCTTGTACTGTCCAAACATGTAACCGATCTCACGCCCGCCTACACCAATATCCCCTGCCGGAACGTCGGCATCCGGGCCGATATATTTGTACAGCTCGGTCATAAAGCTTTGTGTAAAGCGCATGACCTCGTTATCCGATTTCCCTTTAGGATCAAAATCCGAACCGCCTTTGCCACCACCGATAGGAAGGCCCGTCAATGCATTTTTGAAAATTTGCTCGAATCCCAAAAACTTGACGATTCCCAGATACACGGATGGATGGAAGCGAATTCCCCCTTTATAAGGACCAATCGCACTGTTAAACTGTACGCGGAAGCCACGATTGACCTGTACATTCCCTGCATCATCCACCCAAGGTACACGGAAGGTAATGACACGCTCCGGCTCCACCAGCCGCTCCAAAAGCCCCTGCTGCATATACTTGGGATGCTTAGCCAGCACCGGGACCAGCGAATCCAGTATTTCCTTGACGGCCTGATGGAATTCATTCTCATGAGGATTGCGCGCGATAACCTTCTCAAAAACGGACTGCACATATTCGGCTGCTGCCTGTTGACTCTGCTCTGTACGGATAATGGTCACTTTTCAATACACCCCTTTATGATTAGCCCCTCTGTTAGATGATGGACGACTTGATCCTGCATCTGTGAGAGTGGATCTTTATGTATTCATAAAATTTAGTTAACTATACATGATTTTTTATATAAATACATCTGATTTGCTTATAAAAAATTTTTGTCTCCTTCATTAAATAACTCTATAAACCTGTCATTCCCTGTTATATTCCTAAAGCTAAATCCCTTGATTTACGGGCTTTTTTCACGATTTTCACATATTCTATACCTCACTCCATATGGGACAATTATGTGAACGAATGAAGCTAACTCTCAACTTAGACAGGCGAAATCATACCATATATCATTTCCTCTATTTCTGTGGACATACAGCCTATCCGGCAAATGTGGAGGTAACAAAAAGAGGCCGCGCACAGGGCGTAGCCTCTTTTCCCCATCCTAATTAGGATGTAACTCAGATTGAAATGTTCTTCTACACATAAAAGGCTTCAAGCTGACGTACAATTTCTGCCTCGTCATGCTCAACCACCTGCTGGTGCTGCGGCTTGGAGAACAATTGTTCAATTTGCGCCGGGAACTCCTGCTTGATGTCCACCAGACGGATCGCTTCATCGAATTTGGCCGGATGCGCTGTCGCAAAGGTCACACATACTTCGTCCGCGCCATTATACGCCTCATACGCGGCAATACCGCAAGCCGTATGCGGGTCGAGCAAATAATCGTATTCGGCTTTATACTTTTTGATCAGCTCCAGACACTGCTCATTCGAAGCACCAAGCGCTTCAAAATCCTGCTGTACCCGTTTCAAATCCTCTGCACCGATCATAATCCGTCCCTCGGTTTTTAGGTTATTCATGTATTCAGATACCTTGGCTGCATCCTCTCCGAGGAAATAGTACAGGTATCTTTCGAAATTGCTTGCCACCTGAATGTCCATGGAAGGACTGTATGTGCTTTTGAAGTCGCCTGGCTTGTACTCACCTGTCTTCACGAAGCGCTCCAAAATATTATTTTCGTTCGTTGCAATAATCAGCTTATGGATCGGCAAGCCCATTTTCTTCGCAAGAAAGCCGGAAAAGATATTGCCAAAGTTGCCAGATGGCACGCTGATATTAATCTTCTTCGTACCGGCAGAATCCTGCGCCCGGAAATAGGCATAGAAGTAATACACCGTTTGCGCCAAAATACGCACAAAGTTGATCGAGTTAATCGCCCGCAGATGATGTTTGGCTTTGAAGTCCAAATCTGCAAACAGGTCCTTGATGACTTTTTGACAATCGTCAAAGTTTCCTTTTACGGACAGATTCAGTACATTCTCATCGTCTACCGTCGTCATTTGCAGTTCTTGTACCTTGCTCACTTTTTGATGCGGATGCAAAATGCAGATTTTGATGCCTTCCTTGCCACGCACGCCCTGAATGGCTGCCGCTCCCGTATCGCCTGAGGTTGCACCCAAAATGTGAATGATCTCATTCTGCTTTTTGGACACGTAGGAATAAAATTCACCCATAAATTGCAGCGCCACGTCCTTGAACGCAAACGTAGGTCCATGGAACAGCTCCAAAATAGACAGGGAATCGTTGATCTTCTTCACTGGCGTAACTTCCGGGTGACGGAAGCTCGCATAACTGCGCTCCACCAGTTGTTCCAAATCTTCACGAGGAATCTCATCATTGATATACAGCGCAAAAACTTCCAGCAGCAGCTCTCTGTAGCTCAATGTTGCCCATTGCTCCAAAGTAGCTGCCGACACGGTCGGAATCTGCTCCGGTACCATCAGACCTCCATCGTCAGCTAACCCCATGAGTACGGTATCAATAAATCCCTTGGCTTCTACGCGACCTCTAGTGCTTATATATCTCATATACATCCCCCAATAAAAATTCAATTCGAACCTTTTTTCGAATATATTATTGTCTATAATACCCTGTCGCGGTGCTGTAACCAAGCCTTTTTTTCATATTTCAAAGACTTTCTCCTACTTTACCATACCCTGATGCATCAGGCATCTGTAATCCGTGGGCAATCAGGACACCAGTAACAGGCCGTGAGTCTGGAAAGAAGGCGGTTGCTCTCATGATTATGACCCTGATATGGAGAGTGCAGCCAGCTTGAGCGAAGGAGATGTGCAGCTTCCCGTAAAACGCAAATCGTTGCCAACTTCCTCTACTTGCTGCAACACATCAAAGAAGTTGCCAGACACAGTAATCTGATTGACTGCTCTGACCACTTGCCCCTGCTCAATCCAGTACCCCAGACAAGCCAGCGAAAAATTACCGGACGCCGTATTCGTTCCCGCATGCAGTCCTTGCAGTTCGACGATCATCAGCCCACGATCCGTCTTGCGAATCATGTCCTCCAACGTAGAGGCGCCTGGAGCCACGTACAGATTATGATACGACACACCGATTTTACCATTATAACTGCCTTTGGAAGCATGAGAGGTACTCTGCACCCCAGCCTTGCGAGCCGTCTTGCGGTTATGGAAATACGTCAGCAGTTCGCCGTCCTTGATGATCTCGTTGCGGCGTGTCGCACTGCCTTCAGCATCAAACGCGCTACCTGCCGGAACGTTCTCCATCAGCGGATCATCAATCAGCGTAATATGCTCGCTTGCCACCTTTTGTCCCAGTTTTCCAGCCAAGCGCGAAAAGCCTTTATCCACCGACTCCGCTGAAAATACCGACGTATACGCAGCCAGCAATTGCGCTGCTGCATCATGACGGAAAATGACTGGATAGTTATCCGATTGGATCGTGTGCGCCCCCAGCTTGGAAACAGCCTCTTTTACGGCTTTATGCGCCACATCCACAATATCAATTTCCTCCACGCTCCGCAGCGAATAATCATGCCAGCCCCCGGTAACGGTCTCGTCGTTGTCTGCTGCAATCACATACACATAAGCGGTCGCCAGACTTTTGCGACGATGGCAGTGCAGCCCTTTGGTATTCACAATCAGGACCTCATTTTCACGAATGCTGACCGAGCAGTGCCGAGCCATCACAATCCGTGGATCTGCGGCAAGCGCTGTGCGCTCCATTTCTAGCGCCGCTTCGATCAGAATCTCAGGAGCCGTGTCAGCCAATGCTGGGGCATAAGCAGGCTGCTCAGGGTAGCTCTCAGAGCCTGCGAACAGCTCATCCTGTTCCTCGCTCTCCAATATGTCCGCATTGCTGCGTGCTTCTTCCAATAAAAAATCAATCACGTCCGGTTCCAGCTTCTCCGTAGAGGCATAGCCCATTTTCCCGTTAATGACACCCCGGAAGGAAAGTCCGCCATTTTCGACGATTGTATATTGGTCTATTTCTCCCTTCAGTACCTTTACCGAGGTAGAACGTCCATTCACATAGTAGATTTCCATATCCGCGTAGCCGATTTCCTGACCTTTTGAGAACAATGCTTCCTGAAATTGCTGAATATTCATCGCCTATTCCCCCTTTCGTCCGCCGACAGTCATCTCAGACACGCGAATCGTCGGCTGTCCGCAGTTCACCGGGAGACTTCCACTGACCGAGCCGCACATGCCCTGACCATGATCCAGATTGTTGCCGACCATATCAATATTTTGCAGGGTTTCAATCCCTTTGCCGATCAGCGTTGCCCCCTTAACCGGCTCGGCAATTTTACCGTTGCGAATCATGTACGCCTCTTCAACCGCAAAATTAAAATCGCTCGTCGAGGTATTCACCGAACCGCCGCCCAGCGATTTGGCATAGATCCCGTACTCCGTATTGGCAATGATTTCTTCACGGGTGGACTCGCCATTCGCAATAAACGTATTGTTCATACGGGATGCAGGCGCGAATTTATAGGACTGTCTTCGTCCTGATCCTGTCGCAGGCATACCCATCTGACGCGAGCCCATCCGGTCGATCAGATATCCTTTTAAAATGCCGTTCTCGATCAGTACATTGCGCTGTGTAGATGCTCCTTCATCATCGATATTGAGCGAGCCCCACGCGTTGGGAATCGTTCCGTCATCCACAGCCGTGACCAGCTGTGAAGCCACCTGCTGCCCGATTTTATTCGCGAACACGGACGTTCCATGGGCCACAGCCGTAGATTCCAGTCCGTGTCCACACGCCTCGTGAAAAAGAACACCACCGAAGCCGTTCTCAATTACGACGGGCAGTCTGCCGCTAGGCGCATAACCCGCTTTGACCATCGTGGACGCAATACGGGCGGCGTGTCTCGCATTTTCTTCGATATTCAGATTCTCGAGGAATTCAGTCCCTGCATACGCTCCCGGCCCGCGAAAACCGGATTGTCTATGCTCCCCAGCGGTCGCAATGGCACTTATTCTCATGCGTGTATACGTGCGGGTATCCTCCACCAGTAGTCCATTGCTATTGGCGATCAGTACGTTCTGGATCGAGTTGCTAATCCCAATAGAGGTTTGCGTGATGGAAGGATCGTATTGGCTTGCCGCCTCATGCGCCCGTCTCATCATGTCGATCTTGACACGTTTCTGTGAACCGTCAGGAATGATCGCAATCGGATGGTGGTTAGGAATCGTATGGGGATGGAGTGTAATCGGTCGTGTACCTGGCGCTCCACCCCCGCGAATGGCCTTGGCGGCCGATTTTGCCAGTCGAATCAGGCTCTGTTCGCTCATGTCGCTGGTGTAGGCATACACCGAAAAATGCTCCTTCATGATCCGAATGCCAATCCCAAAATCCCTGCCTGACAGCGCCGTATCCACGACTCCCCCAGTCATGCCCAGTTGTCCATTGGTGCGATCCTCGACGAACACCTCTGCAAAATCCCCGCCCGTCTCCAACGCGGCTTGCAGCATATCCTGAATCTGTGTTGGATGTATCATCACGTTCCTCCTCGTTTTTTCCATGTTTCTTATTGTACGTTTAAACGTTCAAGATAATATGCGGGTTCATGTTTATTTCCCATAACTTTACTATACATGATGTTGGGAGTGGGTGTAACTATCTGGGTGGAGATGTTGGGAGGGGCGAGAAGATATATGCGCAGGGACGAAGGGATTGAAATGAGAAAACCCGATCAGACCGTGAAGGGCCCTGTCGGGTTATTTGAGCAAATTGATTACATGGATTGAGTAAGTACGTGCATATGAGGCCGCTACGTAGACGGATCATTCTTCCGATCGCTGTTGCCCCCAGATTTTTTTGATTATATTTTAACGGTAAAAATCCGGGGTCAAAGGCGAACGCTGCGCTTCTTCAGAACGATTCCGTCCCCTCCGCTGCTATGCTTGGATTTGCTTCATTTTGTTTCAATTTCTAACTGATTAGTTAAAATACTTTTCTCTAAACGGATATAGTACAATACATGGTTTAGTTCAATCTCCGTTGAGTGTAAATAATAAGCAGCTTCCTTAACCGCATCCATGCTCAACGCTCCTGCTTTGGCAGCGATAATGTTAAACGCATCTCCAAGTAATTTAATACAAGTTTGAATCCTCTCTGTGTATTGCTTTTCAAGTTCTACTAACTTTTCATACTCCGCTACCATGTCACTCTGAGAAGTCAAAATATTCCCCACCTTTTGGTACGTATATGAGTACCAGTTTTACAAAAATTATATGTTACGTTTATGCGTATCGTCAAGAAAAATTTGTAAAATAAGGTGGGAAACCTAATGGCAAAGAAAGTAGTTGTGAAAATAAACGCAATTACGAGAAAACACAATATCTCACTAAGAGAGCTTTCGCGTTTATCCGATGTACGTCACGCCGCTCTCAGCGAACTTCAATCAGGTAAACGTGAGAGTATTAATTTTAATCATATTGAAAGAATAGCCGAGGCTATGAACATTGAAGATATTCGCGAGATTATTGATTTGGTTGAGATAGAAGAAAAGGAATAGTCATCATTAGCTTTTTGTCCTTACACAGAAACACATAGGTATGCCGAGCACTCTCTTGATCATTTGTATTTGAATAGTTGGCTGTATAGCCCTTTTCCAACAAACGTTTGAGTTTGTCATTATCCTCTTCACCACGTCCACGTCTAGTTTCGATGGTCACAATTGGGAGGATAATTTTCTTTTTCCTGATCGCTTGCTGTTATTGGATTTAAGGTTGGAAGTATCTTGATTGGTTATGTACTCTGGCGTAGCATCGAATTGCTTATTCATTATTTTTTCGTGCAAAATGTAATTCATGAAAGTTTCACTTGTTTGCTTGGCATCTGCTAAAGTGTAGACCAGCGAAAACCCCT
>NZ_ASSB01000043.1:0-13369 GCF_000520755.1 Paenibacillus sp. 1-18 | reverse complement strand
ACCTCGGCTTTCCATGGCTTTGGCCACCTCGAAGGCTAGATTTCCTCCAAGTGAGTATCCCAGGAAGACATATGGTCCTTCAGCCTGAATACCCACGATGGCATCCCTGTATCGATCCAGCATGTCTTGACCCTGGAAACGATCGCCGATGAATTCCAGCCCGTATACCTCGCAATGTCCTTCCAGCTCCTTAGCCATCTCATAGTACCCCAGAGAGTAGCCGACCCGAGGAGGGAAGCAAAACACTTTGAGCGTTCCTTTCCCTGGGAAGTGGATAATTTCCATTTCTTCTTCGTCAGGAGCATCTTTTGCCCGCAGCTTGGAAATTTCATGTGCCATTTCTTCCACAGTCGGAAGATTGAACACGAGTTGGAGCGGAAGCTGTACGCCCATGCCGGTCGAGATTTTCTGGATCAATCCCAATACTTTTAGGGAATGGCCCCCAAGTTCGAAGAAATGATCTTTGACTCCGATTTCCTGCACGCCGAGTACCTCGGACCAAATCTGCACCAGTTCTACTTCAGTCTGCGTACGCGGCGGGATATACTCCGCTGTGCTCCGCAGGAGTGATTCCGGTGCTGGCAGCGCTTTGCGATCCAATTTGCCATTCGGATTCAGCGGCATATGTGCCAACTGTACGAAAGCAGACGGAATCATGTAGCTCGGCAGCTCGCTGGCCAGCGCCTCGCGTAACACGCCCGCTGCAAGCCCCTCCTCAGCCACAAAATACGCGCAAAGCTGAGTACTTCCAGTTGTATCAGCCAGTGCAAGAACGACTGCTTCCTGCACAGATGGCACTTTAAGAATTTGTGCTTCCACTTCTCCCAGTTCAATGCGATAACCCCGGATTTTTACCTGGTGATCGATCCGTCCCAAATACTCAATATTCCCGTCTGGCAGCCATCGGGCCAAATCGCCCGTCCGGTAAATCCGTGCTCCCGGTTTGTACGGGTGAGGAATGAACTTCTCTGCCGTCAGGTCCGGCTGGTTGAAGTACCCTCGCGCTACCCCTTCGCCTGCAATGCAGAGTTCTCCCGGTACACCCACAGGTGATACCTGAGCAGCACTGTCCATCATCCATACTTGGACGTTAGCGTACGGTTTACCGATAGGCACATACGTTAGAGCAGCAGTCTCAAGGCTCGTTGTATATCGGGTCGCATATACGGCCGCTTCGGTAGGACCATAGATGTTCTCCAGCACTGCGTATGGAGATACTTTATAGTACTCTTCCACAAGTTTGGCAGGCAGCGTCTCGCCGCAGGCAAACAGGTATTTCAAAGTAAGGAATCCTTGGCTGCCGCTTTCTTTCAAATATTGAACAAGAACACTGAGCATCGACGGCACCAGATTGAGATGCGTGATACGGCTCGTATCCACGGCCTCCAGCAGTGCCACCGGATCTTTGTCCACGCCCTGCGGCAGGATCACGAGGGTTCCCTGCCCAAAGAACCAGCAGAACAACTCCGGCACGGAGAAGTCAAATGTGAATGTCGTTTTAAGCAGGAATCGGTCGCCTGCCAACATCGGATATTCAGCTTCCAACTGGCTCAGCGTATGGACGGCAGAGCGATGCTCAATCATTACACCTTTCGGCTTGCCCGTTGAACCTGACGTGTAAATGATATACGCCAGATGCTCCGGCCCCGCGAGTAGCTCCAGATTCGAGTCATCCGCATGATACGCCTGCGGGTCATCAAGTGCCAGGAGCGTGCCAGCAAACGGAAAACGATCTTTGAGATGATTTTTCGTCAGCAGAAGCTTCGCACCCGAATCCTCCAGCATGTGGCGAATACGATCTTCCGGGAATTCCGGATCAATCGGTACATAGGCCCCACCCGCTTTTAGAATGGCATGGATGCCGATGATCATCTCAAGCGAGCGCTCAACCATGATGCCGACCGGCTGGTCCGGTTTGACCCCTTGGTCACGCAACGTACGTGCGAGGCGGTTCGCCTGCCGATGAAGTTCTCCGTAGGTAAGCTTCGTTTCGCCATAGATAAGTGCTGTACGATCCGGTGTGAGCGCCGCTTTTTCCTCAAATATGCCGTGAAGGGTCTTCTCACGCGGATAAGGAGCTGCTGTATCGCCCCACACCTCTATAATCTGCGATTTCTCTTCCGGCGTGATCAGCTCCAGCTCATCAATGCGGATGGCAGGATGAACAGATACATTTTCCAGAATTTTCATTAAGTGCCCTTGAATCCGTTCCACCCTCTCCTGATCATAGACACGGGCATTGTAACGGTACAAGAACTCCAGATTACGGCCCGGCAGCACAATAAGGTTAAAATCATAATTCGTCTGTTCAAACACCTGAACATCCGTAATTTTGTATTCAGCCTCTTCACTGGCAATTTTCTCTTCCAGATGCTCCTCTACCGGGTAATTCTCGAATACCATAATATGAGAAATTAAATCTTGCTTCTGTTCGCTCTGTGCTTGAATCTCATAGAGCGGATAGGAATCGTAAGCATGTCCTGCCAAATATAATTCCTGCTGTCTTTTCATCACATGGGAGAACGTATCGCTTCCCTCTGCCTGTACCCGAACCGGAACCGTATTAATGAAGAGACCGATCATGCTTTCGATACCCGGAATCTCGGCAGGTCTTCCCGATACCACACTTCCGAAGACGACATCCTGACTTCTATTGTAGCGCTGCAACACGATTCCCCAGGCTGCTTGCATCAGCGTGTTCATCGTTACCTGGTTCTGCTTGGCCACTTGTTCCAACCGCTCGGTCAGTTCCGCATCCAACGTGAATACAAGCTTCTCCGATACGTAGGCTTCCGCTTTTGCTAGTGGCTGTGCTATCGCCTGCGGCAGCTTCGTCTGCTGTTCGTAGCCTTCCAGATACCCTCTCCAGTAAGAGGATGCCTCTTCCTCACCTTGCTCCTCCAGCCATTGAATATACTGGCTGTACGATACAGCAGCAGGAAGTTCAGGCTCCCTTTGCTCACGCAGAACCCCGTACGTTTCAAACACTTCCTGAAGCACAAGAGGCATACTCCAGCCATCCAAAATGATGTGATGAGAGCTCCACAGCAGATGGTAAGCCTCTTTTGCCGTCCGTAGAATGGTCACACGCAGCAATGCTCCTTCGGCAAGATCAAAGCCTCTTGCTTTGTCCTGAGCAGTATAAGCTGCAAGACGCGCTTCAATTTCACCGGATTCCAGCTCGTGCAGGTCCTCGTATACGAAGTCACACGCTCTTTCTTTGAACACAATCTGTATAGGGAAATCGCCCCATCCGGCATGGAAATTCGTTCTCAATATGGCATGCCGTTTCATCAGATGCTTTAAGCTGCGTTTGAAATCCTCAGGATAGAATGCTCCTTGAATTTCAAATTTGGCCTGCTCAAAGTAGACTTCCGAATGAGGCTCCAGCAAGTTGTGGAACAACATTCCCTTTTGCATCGGTGTCAGTTTATACATATTTTCAATGCTGCCGATATGCCGTGTCTGCTCTTCCAGCTCCTCGATTTTTTCCAGGCTGATATCTTTGAGGAGTACATCACTTGGTGTAAGTTCCGTTCTTTCCTTGCGTACACAATGTCCAATGACTTCGCTGAGACGGTCCTTCAGGATGCCGACAAACTTCGCTACCGACTCCGTGTGGAACTGCTGACGGTTATAGCTGACCGAAAGGTGCAGTTGTCCTTCGGCAATCAGTCCATTAATGTTCAACGCCTGATGCTGCACCATCTGCTCACTGACCGCAGGTCCTACCGAGTAAGGGGATACCTCCATCGTCCCCCCCGCAAGATCCTGGTCGAACTGTCCCAGGTAGTTGAAGATAATCTCCGGTTCAGCCGAGAAGGAGGAGACATCGGATACGTCGCTCAAATATTTCAAAATACCATATCCGACACCTTTGTTAGGAATACGACGCAAACCTTCCTTGACGCGCTTGATTCTGGCGCCGATCTCCAGTTTCTCTCCCATCTCAAGGGCGACAGGGTATTGACTTGTAAACCAGCCTATTGTGCGAGTGATATCCAGTTCCGGTACAATAGGCTCCCGTCCATGCCCTTCCAGAAGGATGCCTACACGTTCGATCCCCGTCCACTCGTGAACAGCCATGCCGAGTGCCGTCAGGAGCAGATCGTTAACTTCCGTGTTGTAAGTGCGGTTCGCCTCTTTCAGGAACTGCTCTGTCTCTTCTGGTGACCATCTTACTGTAACAGCCTCGCTGTCTTTGATGAGAAGATCGCCGTCTACCTTGTCTTTTGGAAGAGGGACAAAGCCATCTCCTTCTACCTCTGCCCAATAGCTGCGTTCTTGTTCAGCCTCCGGACTGTTCGCATATTGTGTGATTCCCTGGGCCCATGCACGGTACGAATCCGTCTTCTGCGGAAGCTTGACAGCTTCTCCGCGTGCTGCCTGCTCGTAGCCTTCCTGCAGGTCCTCAAAGAGGATGCGCCAGGATACACCATCAACAGCCAGATGATGAATAACGATTAACAGATGTTCGCCTTCCGCGCAGCGGAACAGGCCCAATCTTAAGAGAGGTCCATTACCGAGAGAGATGCTGCGCTGAATGGCTTCCGCACCTGCTTCTATTGCCGAAGCCGGGTCTGTTTCATCCCGCAGATCGTGGATCTGAAGGCTATAAAGCTCACCCTCACCTAAGCTGCGGTTCCAGGCTTCAAAGCCCCGCTCTCCTTGGCGGAACACCAGTCGCAGTGCATCATGATGTTCTGCAATTTTCCGAACAACCTTGGCGAGCGCATCAGTATTGAAGCCTTCCCGTCTGTACAACATGACCGACTGATTAAAGTGGTGCAGGTCCGTCGACTGCTCGTCGAAAAATCTGCGCTGGGCAGGTCCCGGTCTTACCGCTCCGTGTACCTCGCTCTGATCTGCAATTCGGCTGACTGCGTTAACGCGCTGGGCCAGCTCTGCAATGGTTGGATAGCCGAGCAAATCCTTCATGTCAAGTTTATAGCCTGCGTGGAGAAGCCTTGATGATACTTGAATGGATTTGATCGAGTCGCCTCCGAGCTCAAAGAAATTGTCATGGATGCCGACAAGCGGCACACCTAGCACACCTTGCCAAATCGATGCCAAAATGGTCTCCACATCCGTCCGCGGAGCGGTAAAGTCTGCTCCTGCCTTTACACCTGAGTTTGGTTCAGGCAATGCCTTACGATCCAGCTTGCCATTCGGTGTCAAAGGCATCACGTCTAGTTGGACGAAGTAAGACGGGATCATATATGCAGGCAGTTCAGCAGACAGTTCGTTTCTGAGCTCACTGACAGACATTTCCCGGTCAGCTACGAAGTAGGCGCATAGCGATTTCTGCCCTTGGGCATCTGCCCACGCGACAACGAGAGCTTCATCGACAAGTGGAATATCCAGCAGCTTGGCTTCAATCTCACCAAGCTCAATACGATAGCCCCGTATTTTAACTTGATGGTCAATACGCCCAATGTACTCAATGTCTCCATTAGGAAGGCGACGAGCCAAATCCCCGGTTCGATACATATTTCCTTCCGAAGCGAACGGATTTCTAATGAATTTTTCTGCGGTAAGCTCAGGCCGGTTCAGATATCCACGGGCTACCCCGTCCCCGGCGATGTACATTTCGCCTTCCACACCTAACGGTACGAGACGGAGCTGTTCATCCAGGATATGGATATATATATTGTCTGCTGACAATCCAATCGGCACGGATTCACGCGTATCCTTCGCAGGATCGTAGAGGTGAATCATACAGCCGACGACCGTCTCGGTTGGACCGTATTCATTGTAGATTTTGATGTTGCCACCAAAGAGATCTGTGATGGTTTTCGATAAATATGTGGTCAAATTCTCTCCACCCACAATGAGCTGCTGAATGCGACTTTCCGCCGGGATGGCCATATCTTTAATAAGACTGAGATGAGTCGGCGTCAGCTTGAGAATATCCACCGCATTTTCGCGCAAAATATGCTGTACAACCTCCGCTTTATCTATACCATCATATATCCGTACTAATCCTCCATTCATTAATGGAGTAAAGATCGACGTCAGTGTCAGGTCAAACGAAATGGATGAGTAAAGCGGGAAATCCGTTGGTTTTCCAGCACAATAGACTTTATTGGCCCACCAGATGTAGTTCACGATCCCCTTGTGGTTAATCATGGTTCCCTTCGGATTGCCGGTTGTACCCGATGTATAGATTAGATACACCAGATCGTTTCCTCCAACAGGAATATTAGGATTATCCACTCCGGTTCCGTAGATGTGCGGGGAATCCAATTCCATAACCGTTCCATCAAAGGAAGCCAGCTCCGTCAGGTGGCTCTGTGTAAGCAGAATCTCAGCGCCGGAATCCTTAAGAATATATTGAATCCGTTCCTGCGGATATTCAGGATCAATAGGTACATAGGCTCCGCCCGCTTTGAGCACACCCATGATGGCAACAAGCAGCTCCACAGAACGGTCTGCCAACAGACCTATCACTTGTTCACTTCGTAGTCCCTGAGCTATCAAGGTGGAGGCCAGCCTGTTAGCCTGCTCGTTCAGCTCCCGATACGTGATCTGGATGTCGCCGTTTACAGCCGCAATCTTATCCGGCGTACGGACAACCTGCTCTTCAAACAAGGTATGCAGACCCTGATCACTTGGATAGGTTTGGGCCTTGCCGCCCCAGTCAAGCAGTTTCGTGCGTTCCTCAGGCGTTACAATCTCCAGTTCCTGTATCGTCGCTTGCGGACGAGTAGCTACCTGATCGAGCATTTGCAACAAATGATCTCCGATCCGCGCAATACTTTCTTGCTCATAGACCAAAGCGTTGTAACGAATGCAGACCTTGATATCCTCGCCTGGAATCACAACCAGGTTAAAGTCATAGTTCGTTTGTTCAAACATGGTGAAGTTCGCGACTTCGAGATTGTCTTCATTTTGATTACCCGATTGCTCCACCTGTTCGTCGAGCGGATAATTTTCAAAGATCATAATATGAGAAATCAGGTCCTGCTTTTGGGTTGTTTTCCCCTGAATCTCATACAGTGGGTAGGTATCGTAAGCACGTCCTGCCAGTGATTGTGCCTGTGTGCGTTTCATGATCTCGACAAAGGCTTCGTCTTTGGAGGACTGCACACGGATAGGTACTGTATTAATGAACAGACCCACCATATTTTCGATACCTGCAATCTCAGCCGGTCTACCTGATACAACACCGCCGAAAACCACATCCGAGCTGGCATTGTAACGTTGAAGAATCAGTCCCCAGGCTGTCTGCATGAGCGTGTTGACGGTCACGTGATTGCGCTTCGCGACAACATCCATTTTACCGGTCAAGGATGCACCCAGATGGAGAACATGCTCATTCAGAACATAGCCCGCTTCTTTGGCTTGAGATTTCGTTTTACCTTCCGGCAATACGGTATTCCCGTCATAATCCTCGAGGTATCGGCTCCAATACGTTGAAGCTTCTCCATTATCCTGTGCATCAAGCCACTCAATATAACGGCTATAAGACTGAGCTGGCGGTAGCACAGGCTGCATTTGCTGGCGCAGGGCAGAATAATAATCGAACAGCTCCTGGGTAATGATCGGGATGCACCAGCCATCCATAACAATATGATGGAAGCTCCATAATACCAGGGAACTCTGCTCCGTTTGCAGGACGGTTACTCGCATCAGCGGGTCCTCCGACAAACTGAAACCTTTAGCCATATCCTCAGCAGTGTAAGCCTTGATCTGAGCTTCTTGCTCCTGCAACGTAGCGGAACGCAGATCTACGTAGCGCAGAGGGATTGACCGTTGCTTAAAGACAACTTGCAGCGGTACATCAGCGATATTGTTGTAAAAGCCGGTACGGAGTATGGCATGTCTTTGTGCCAGAGCCTGGAAGCTCTCGAAGAAGATATCTACATCGAAGCTGCCTCGCAGCTCGAACGTGGCCTGCTCGAAGTATGAAGAGGAGTCCGGCTCCAGCAGACTGTGAAACAGCATCCCCTTCTGCATCGGCGTCAGCTTGTACACATCCTCAATCTCTCCAATGTGGGCCGTTTGCGTCGTGAGTTGATCAAGCTGCTCCAGTGTTAATCCCTGGAACAGAACATCACTTGGCGTAAGCTGTGAGCGCTCCTGAGCCACACAATGTCGGATGACCTCGCTTAAACTCGACTGTAATAATTCGGCAAAATGACTCACCGTTTCCTCGCGATACTGCCTGCTGCTGTACGTAATCGTCAGTGATAGCTGGCCTTCGGCAATCATGCCATTCACATCCAAAGCATATTGCTGTGGTGTGTGATCGCTGAGCGCCTTACCGACGGAATGTGTGGATAGGCTAAGGGCATTACCCTCCAAGTCCTGATCAAACTGTCCGAGATAATTGAAGGAAATCTCAGGCTTTATGCCGAATCCGACACTTTTCTCCGGTGCCATATACTTCAGAAGACCGTAGCCGATTCCCTTGTGCGGAACCTGGCGCAAATTCTCCTTAATACGCTTGATTCGTGCAGATACTTCCTGTCCGTCTTGCAGGTTCAGCAGAACCGGATACTGGGTTGTAAACCAGCCCACGGTACGGGTAATATCCAGTTCCGGTATGATCATTTCCCGTCCATGCCCTTCAAGATTGACCAGAACCTGTCCCATGCCTGTCCAGCGCTGGATTGCTGCTCCCAGAGCAGTCAAAAGCAAATCATTCGTCTCCGTATGATACGCCCGGTTCGCTTGTCGCAGCAGCAGGTCTGTTTCTTGCGCAGACCACGTTACCGTTACCGACTCGGTATCCCGAATGGTGCCCGGCTCCTGATCTTCATCTTTTGGCAGTGGGGCCAGAATTGTATCCTCGATCTGCTGCCAGTATGCACGCTCCTTGTCCAGAGCAGGCCCTGCTGCATACTTCGCCGCTTGTTCAGACCATACAAGATACGAATCTGTCTTTTGTGGAAGGACAATCGCTTGTCCATTCAACGCCTGCTCGTATCCCGTTGCGATGTCCTCAAACAGGATGCGCCAGGATACCCCGTCAACTAGAAGGTGATGGATAACAATTAATAGATGATCCCCATCTTCACAATGGAACAAGCCTAGCTTGAACAGTGGGCCGTCTTCCAAGTGGAAGCTTGCCTGGATGGCATCGGCTTTGGCTTTAACGGCAGCAGCCTGATCATCCGCCTGTCGCACATCAGCTATATCCAAGGTATAGAGCTCGCCTTCATCCGTTCCACGATTCCAGGCTGTATAACCAGCTTCTGTAGATCGGAAGATCATACGCAGCGCGTCATGGTGGGTAGCAATTTGGGTCATCGTCAACCGGAGTGCAGCCTCATCAAAGCCGTCTTTCCGATAGAGCATGACGGCATGATTGTAATGATGCGGCTCCTCTGTATGACGTTCAAAGAACCATCGCTGAATTGGCATCAACTCTGCTGCGCCTTTAATTTCACCCTGTTCTGCTGTGCGTCCGGCTGCTTGAAGATACGGGCTTAGCTCAGCAATTGTCGGATATTTGAAGAGATCCTTCATCTCTAGCTTATACCCGGCTTGGAACAATCTCGAGGATACCTGGATCGCCTTGATGGAGTCACCACCCAGATCGAAGAAATGATCATGGATGCCGACCTGCTGTGCTCCCAGCACCCCTTGCCATACGGACACCAAGGCTTCCTCAGCCTTCGTCCTTGGCGGTTCATAAACTGCTCCAGTCTGCACATTGGCTTCCGGAGCCGGAAGTGCTTTGCGATCCAGCTTGCCATTTGGCGTCAAAGGCATCTGTTCCAATTGCATAAAGTAAGACGGAATCATATAAGCTGGCAGCTCTTCCGCCAAGGCTTGTCTCAATTCGCCTACCGTCAGCATCTGATCGGCTGTAAAATAGCCGACAAGCACCTTTTGTCCACTTCCATCCTCCTGAGCGAGCACTACAGCCTCCCTTACAGACGGAGCATGGAGCAACTTCGCTTCCACTTCGCCCAGCTCGATGCGGTAACCCCGGATTTTAACCTGGTGGTCAATCCGTCCCAAATACTCCATGCTGCCATCCGGCAGCCAGCGTGCCAGGTCACCCGAGCGGTACATACGCTCGCCTTCTTCAAACGGATGAGCGACAAACTTCTCTTCCGTCAATTCCGGTCGGTTCAGGTAGCCGCGTGCCAGGCCTTCGCCCGCCACGTAGAGTTCACCTGGAATGCCAATCGGCTGTGGACGGCGTTGTTCATCCAGAATGTATGCACGCAGCGTCGGAATCGTGGTACCGATATTGCTGCGGCCCTGTTCAATTTCCAGATCCGTAATTTCTTTGTATGTTACATGCACGGTTGTTTCGGTAATGCCGTACATGTTGATGAGCTGCACTTGCGGGTACTTCGTTCTCCAGTCCTTGAGCAAGGCCGGGCTTAATGCCTCGCCACCGAAGATAATCATACGGAGACTCAGTTCTGCCGCATGATGACCAAGCTCTTCCTGTAGTAACTGATAGAAATATGTCGGCGTCTGGTTCAAAACGGTGACCTTCTGGTCCTTAAGCAATTGCAAGAAACGATCTGGACTCTTCGCGGTAAGCGATGGAACGATGACCAGACGTCCTCCATTCAGCAATGCCCCGTACATTTCCCATACGGAGAAGTCAAAGCAGAATGAATGGAACAGGGTCCACGTATCCTGAGGACCGAAATCAAACATATTTTTATCATTAAAGAGCAGGCAAACTACATTTTTGTGCTCGATCAGCGTTCCCTTTGGCTTGCCTGTCGTACCCGATGTATAGATGACGTAGGCAAGATTGCTCGCCCCCGAAATGCTCTCCAGATTTGAAGTGTCCCCTTTATACGATGCAACTTCGTCCAGATTCACAAGCTTTCCGTCAAATGTGGTGCACTCCCATAGATGGCTTTGGGTGAGCAACAGATGGACTCCCGAATCCTCCAGCATATAATGGATACGTTCTTCGGGATAATCGGGATCAATGGGCACATAGGCTCCTCCCGCCTTCAAAACCGCCAGCATGCCGACGACCATCTCCAGGGAACGATCAGCCATAATCCCCACGAGTACATCTGCACCAACGCCTTCGGTGCGCAAATATCTCGCGAGCTGGTTAGCCTGCTCGTTTAGAGCTAGGTATGTAATGCTCTGCTCGTCCATCTGAACGGCTACGTGATCTGGCGTGCGCTCAGCTTGTTCTTCGAATAAGCCATGGATTGTCTTCTCACGCGGATAATCGACTGCAACGCCTTCCGAAAGAGCCAAAATGGATTGCTCTTCTGCTTCACCCAATAAGTGTACCTCTGCGATGGAAAGCTGCGGTGCATGAATGATCTGCTCGGCGATCGTAAGCAACTGGGAAACCATGTCCTTTACTTCACTGGGTTCAAACAGCTTCGTCCGATAAACGACATCCAGTACCAGCTCGCCTTCATCCAGGATCTCCACGATATGAAGCACGAAATCGTTCACTTCGTCGTCGCAGAAATCATAATCCATCAAAATGCACACGTCATCCAAATCAACCCAATTGATAAGGCGGTATTCCATTGAAACGCCAAAAAGCCGCTGAATATCCTTGTTACCATGCATTTCTCTAAGATCCTGAATTAACTGATTATATGGATACTTCTGATGCCGCAGGACCGACATCTGATCCCTGGCTACATCCTGCAGGAAGCTCAACACATCCATATCCTTTTCGACGTATGCTCTGGCTGCAACCGTGCTGACGAACATACCTATCTTTTGCTTCTCTTTTTTGTTCCCCCGGTTAGCGAACGAAGTACCAATCACCACATCCGGCTGATTCGTCACTTTGTGTATGTAGATATACATCGCACCCATGAAGAACTGGAACAGAGAAATCCTGTTCTGTTGGCAAAATGCCTGTAGCTCGTGATATAGCACCTCTGGCACGGTAAAATGCTCCCGAACGGCGTGGGTACTCAGAGATAACGGATTATATGACTTCCAACCCGTAAGTTCAGGCAAATCAGAAAATTTATCCAGCCAGTATGCCTTATCCTTTTGGTATCTGTCCGAAAGCTCGTATGCGTTCTCTTCTGCAATATATTGAATATAAGAGCAATCGTCGTTCAGCTTCGGTTCGTTTCCTTGAATTAAATCCATGTAAAACGCTGTTAGCTGATTGCCATAGACCACCATTGAGATCCCGTCAGAAATAATATGGTGCATCTTGGTGTTAATCCAATACTCATCCTCGCTAATCTTCACAATTAAAAACTGGAAGAGTTCAGAATCCAGCAGTGGCAAGGGTTTGCTTTTGTGTTGCTCAAGTAAGGCTTCCACCTCAGAGATACTTTCATAGTGGGTAAGATCGAGGTACTCCAACTGTCTCTCTTCATAAGGAACGACATACTGCTGAGGCACTCCATCCACTGAGGTAATACGAATGCGGAACGCATCATACTGTTTGATAATCAAATTATTGGACTGCATGAAGGCAGCGATATTTATATGACCCTTCATCTTAGCTGTACCGGAAAGCTGTGACACTGACGTACCTGGGTAGAGTAATTCGGTATACCATATACGCTTCTGCGCATTTGTTAAATCATATAACTGCATGTCATTCATCTCATTCACTCCTATTCCGTGATGTGAATATCCTCCCGCTGCTACTGGCAGTCAGGAGGACAAAAGGACAGTTTAACGTGCGCTTCCACCCCGTCATTGACCAAGTGAAACAATTTCTTCCGCCTCAGCCACCAATCGATCGCCTACGGAAGCCCGACCACTTCCGAGTACATAACCCCGCCGACGCTTGATCACTTCAAAATAAAGATCAATTCGGTCCCCTGGCTTTGCCAAGCTGTGGAATCGAATTCCATTGAGGTTGGTCAGGTATGCAATACCTTTTTTATCAATCGCAGCGAATGCCGCCAATTGTGCAAGCGACTCCACGATCAACATAGGAGGCATGTATGGATTAGCCTCTGTAATAAACCATTCACTCCAGGTAACAAACTTGTACCCCTTCGCCCATTGCGACGTTTCGTATCCAGTCACGCCATCCAGCAGAAGAAACGGATACCTGTGCGGAAGCACATCCGGGATATGGATTAGCTCTTCGCTCACAGGCTATACCCCCTCCCACTTGCGAACAGCAAGACAGACATTGTGCCCCCCGAAACCAAAGGAATTACTAATCGCCGCATGGACCTCGCGTTCCTGATATACGTGCGGTACAAAATTCAGTTCAGGGGCTTCAGGGTTGTCGCAATTGAGTGTCGGTGGTACTTTGCTGTGGATCATGCTCTGTACAGTTGCAATTAATTCGACTGCCCCTGCACCGCCCATTAAATGGCCGGTCATAGATTTAATAGATGATATCGCCAAACGGGGAGCATGCGCTCCGAATACGCTCTGAATCGCATTGATCTCCATACGGTCGTTAAACGGCGTACTCGTACCA
>NZ_ASSB01000042.1:0-51437 GCF_000520755.1 Paenibacillus sp. 1-18 | reverse complement strand
TTTTTCTACCATTTTGTGGTTATTCAACAGGCGTGAAATATCATAAATCATTTCAATACAAGATTTTCTATAACCTGAACGGCATTTCTTACGCCTCCGAGACTTAATAACT
Organism: Paenibacillus sp. 1-18; assembly: GCF_000520755.1. Classification (NCBI taxonomy): domain Bacteria; kingdom Bacillati; phylum Bacillota; class Bacilli; order Caryophanales; family Paenibacillaceae; genus Paenibacillus; species Paenibacillus sp. 1-18. Next base: position 51,325 of record NZ_ASSB01000042.1, on the reverse strand, counting down.
TTTCTCCGGCTATATTAGCACTGCTAGCAAATATGGGATTCTCATTAAAATCATCAACGATTCTTCTTATTGTTTCATAGTTGAAATGATGTGCTTCAAGCAATACACCTGCGTTTAACTTGGCTACTGAAGAGGCGTTGTAGCGCCGTTCAAACACGCCACCAGGACATACGATTTGAGGTACTCCATAGATCAAGCCAGTCATAATACTATTTTGCCCACCGTGATTTATATAAACTCTGGCTTCCGGCATAAGCTTGCTAAAATCAAATTTTTTGTTGACAATGATGTTGTTTTTCTCAAAGGGTTTTACTTGCTCGGATGCAATATATACTTCATAGTCAGATCCTTCAAAAGCTTTAGTTAACTCTTTTATAACCTGCTTTGGAGAAATCACACCATTCCCCATATAGGCTATGATTTTATTCTTTTCGGTTTTAGCGTCTGTACCCTCTGGTGCGGAAAGAGGCCCCACAAAAGCTATATCCTCCCCACCCACAGGTTCCAACTCATAAGAACTCGGAATAATCTTTACATCTGCCCAATCGAAGATTTCTAAAACCGATTCCACTTTATTTAAGCCATTGTCTTTCAAGTACTTATTAACGCCCTTACTATATTCAGGGTTGGAAGCAAAGCTTTTTTGAACTGGATAACTGAATCCCGTGGCAATTTTCACTTTTTCCAACCGGGCGGCGACAATAGCTGATATTCTAAATTCTGAATACATAACGTCGGGTTTAAATTCTTGAATTGCTTTTCTAATGGAAGACACATCTTTTAGAAAATATCGTCTATTGATGGCTCCTATAAAATGTAAAACATCTTCAAAGCTGTTAGCTTTCTTTTTGGGCTGAATTCCCAATGATTGAAATATTTTAAACATACTCTTGCCGATAAATACAGGTGTCCCTAAGGGTGAAGGAACAGGCGCATAATAATTTTTCACTTTATGAATACTATGATAATTTGCATCTTCTGGCGCGCATAATGCTACTTCATGGCCTCTTTTGATACATTCGTTTGCTAATAAGGTTGTTCTTGAAAAAGGTCCTTTTGTTTCTACCATAGCTGACATGGGTGAAATTAGAACTTTCATAATACTCTCTCCTTATCGGCTTGGAGTTACATAATCATCAATACCTGGACGCTAGAGCTATGCTGTTGGTATGATGCCATGCTGAAAAACACGTATGGCGTGTTGAATAATGGCTTCATTCTCATATTTTCTATCTTTTATGGGAACCATCTCTTGGAAAATCACAAACGACCAAATTGAACCAATAAACAGCCTAATCGAAAGGACAGGATCTATCTCGCTAGATACATGGGGCTTTAACATTTTGCCGATCTGCTCGGAGGCTTTTTCGACGACTTCATGGTAAAACAGTTCCCCTATTTCCGGGAAGTTAGGCGTTTCTCCAATGATAATCCGCATAAGCTTGATTTTTCGTGGGTCTTCGAACACAGATAAAAACACCATTCCAATTTCAACTAGAAATTCCTCTATACTTGCCGTTTCTTGCTCCAGCTTTGTGAGCTTAAAAAGCAGCTGCATCTGTGAAGTTTCCCTGATCGTGGATATGAACAGTTCCTCTTTGTTTTTGAAATATTGATAAATAGCTCCTTTGGACATACCTATTTCATTGGTTATATCCTCAATGTTTGTACGACTGTACCCTTTTGTCCCAAAAACATTAAGAGCAGCCTCTATGATTTCCTTCCGCCGGATGTCCTGAGAATAGGAGACATCCTTCAAATCCAATCGGCCGATGTCCATGAGGATGTCATCCTTGCTTTTGTAATAGCGGTAAATTGTCCCCACAGCCACTTTTGCGCTTGTCGCAATATCCTGAACGGTAGTATCCCTATAACCCTTCTTTATAATCAGCTCCTCTGCAACTTTTTTAATTTTTGCCTTAGTGTTATTCTTCATATGAATGACGTCCTCTTATTGTGAATATTTTCTGATTGGTTATTTATTATTCATTCACATTATAACGCTTTTTTTTCGTTATTCAATGGGCCAGAGTTACTACATATAACCATTTCCCCTGTTAAACACACTAAAAAGGCTAGATGGGTAATCCCATCTAACCTTTTGATAAACTTACTCTTCATCTTCGTTAACCACTTTAATCAGATTTCCATAGACTGCCTTCGTATGAGCTGATGCATGTTCTTTAAAATGTGTAAAACAACCTCATACATCGATTTCTTGTATTTTATTATTAGCTTCAGCAGACCTTTCCAAACAGCTGAACAAAAATGCGAAGCCGTCTGAAAACCTCCCCTTACGCAAAAGATAGATTGCCAATTCCCTTGAGAAATGAGTATATCGCTCCGTTGTGAATCGTTGAGTATACAACCCTTCCACTTTTTTCTGCTCCAGAAAAGAGACAATATCTCCTTCAAATTGCTTTAAAATAACATCTACATCAAAATGATACCGATTTGCCGCCCTAAGAATAATATCAAGTGCAGGAAGAACTTCATCTTTTCTTGAAGAAATATAATTTACATAATTGGGAAGAACGCTCTTGTCGCCAGAAAGAAGCTTAATTAAAAACGTATTCACTACTGCCCAGTCTTCATATTGCCTCTTCCACTTCAAAGCAGTTTCATCCGTAGCATTCACCCAACTCAAATCGGCGTAAGCATAAGTGTGCTGAAGTGCTTGCTCGTAGTCTTTCCTCCCTTCACAAGCTTCTGCACGAAGTAAATGGGAGAATGCCCAATAAGCAAACAACGGAAAATTGGGTTTCTTCGAATTGTCTTTGTTCACAGGGTGTCGCTGCTGCTCCAGTTTGTATTGAATTTTAGCCTTGTCTCCCATAGCTTTAGCGAATAGTTCTACTTTGTCCCATTTTCGTAACGAACGGTATGTATTCGCCAAATCTTTTAACGCCTCTAACTGATCTATCTCATCTAACCGTTCAACGTAAGGCTCAAATTGAACAGCTGCATCATAGTTTTTCTCTTGATCGCCTCCAATACGAATCGTAAACAATCGATACTGGCAAACTGCAAAATTATCCGAATGTTGGTTCTTCTCGCTTACTGCTACATTTTCGTACAGGAACGCCGCTGCTTCATTGTAACCGTCTTTGTATACATTTTCAGCAACTTCAAAGAGCGATGGCAAATATTTAGGATTATCCAATAGCAGAAATACAACGCGCTGCAAGCAATCAAGTCGGTCATGCTCCACGCATCCGTACAAAAAAGGGCTAATTCTTCGCCAATTGAGCGGTTCTCCTACGATACATTCTTCAATGTAACTATCATAAAAATAGTCTGGTGGTAATTGCATCCCGGCAGTAATGCGATCCAATTGGTTAACGGATAAAATACGATTTCCAGTAACGATACTGCTAACCGTACCTACATTTAAACCAATGATGTGTCCAAACTCGGTCATACTCAAGCGATTTTGTTTTAGATATTGTTCTAATTCTGCTCTATCGTAAGTGTGATTCCCATGAATAAACCACCCTTTCAACGTAGACTCGCCATATGTAGTTGAATAAATCATTCTATCCCCCATAATTGTACCATCTTTTGGAACAAAGCCATATACCTTTCAGTTATTTACTTTAGATACCTTTTCGGGGCTATAGGCCCTTCTATTTTTTCAAACTGAAACATTTTTCCAATATAGATCGTCTATAAAGCAAATAGGTAAAGTCAAGAAGGGGGGTAGCTCTTATTATGCGGAAAAGTAGAATCTTATTTTTGACTATCGTGCTGTTGTTAATAACCACTTACAGCTCTAACGCAGAAAAAGAAGTTATTGCTCAAAGCGCGCAGGAACAGGAGACGCTAATCGTTTATAAACTACAAAAGGACACAACACTACAACAGCTAACTAAAAAAGATGTACTTGCTATATTCAAGGATAAAACTGACACTAATATCTTTATCAATGCAATGAATACATCAGAAAAAATATCAGGTATTGTTAATATAGTTTCTCCAAATTACGAACTTACTTTCCAAAAGGATGGAACTGAAAAGTCTTATTACTTATGGATTAACCCTAACGATCCGACCAGCAATGCTATGTATATAAATAAGGATGATCCCCATACTGCATATAAATTATCAGTCAACTCCACAAATTCGGTAAAAAAATTACTTATGAAAAAAGATTAACTAAAAAGACCTGTTCTTTGGATTTCAAAGGACAGGTCTCTTTTGGATTTTATTTCAAACCGTATTTTTCCAACACAGATTCTCTAAATTGTTCATTTGAGTCTTGTTTTTCCGCCGAAGAATTAGGAGATTGAGATGTAGGTTCTATAGCAAACTTTCCAAGATCCATATTTATTACGCTATACTGTCCTTGTGTATTTTTTTTGAGAAAAATAATGCTTTTTTCATTTTGCTTTAATTCTGTATAATCCTCATATGCTATTTTTTTCTTGCCTCCAGCGTCATCAATATAAGAAATCGGTTCCACGATAGACAAAGGCTCATCTAGGTTTAATGAAGACCCTTCGGGTGATTTAATCACTTTATCCATTTTTATATTCGTAAGCGTATAAAAGTCTTGTAGAGTACCATCATCAAAGCTTGTAACGATATGTTGTCGATCATCAAACCCTTGTAAAGGAGTCCCAATCACAATAAGCTCTGCATTTGAGTCCAATTCGCTTACCGTTTTGTAATCAATATAAGAAGCTTCCAATGAGATTTTTGGCGTATTCAGTTCTGAAAGTTTTGGAGCCGCGTTCGTAGATGTAAAAATAAGACTCCCAGAAGCAATGAATCCTCCTATCGCTAATACAGAAATACCCAACTTTATTTTTTTATTAAAAGTCATAACAGTACCCCTTCCCCAAATTAGTGTTTACGCTCATTAGTTTCCCCACTTAGCAATTAAGGATTGCTTGTCATAGGGTTGAACACCGATAGACTGTATACCTTGTTTCATAACAGAACCACTAGAGGTTGATGGATGCGCCTGAGATAACGTATGACCGATCTCATGCGTCGCGTTGGAGGTTTTCTGTACGGAATTCATACCGTAAGCCTGCATCTGGTTATGATAAATCACCACCGTAGCATATGCCCATTGATCGCTTACACCTGCTACGCCACCAGATGTTTTATACGGAGTTGTCAATCCCAATAAACCAGAAGTAGCTGTAGAACCGACATAATATCTGTCCGGGTTCCCACTCGTCGATGTCGTTTTGCCAATATTTACTGACCCAGACGCAGCGTTCCAATCAGAACGGGCGGTATCATAGGCACCCGTATAGCCATTCGTAGAAACAGAGGAATCATAATAGGCATTAAAATTGGCTGAGCTTCTCCCTCCGGTAAAACTAGTTGCAAAAGAAGTTGAACTAATAGAAATCACGGCAATAGATAATATTCCGACCATAGAAAAAAGTTTTTTCTTGGAAGCTAATAGTTTTTTCAAGGTTAACACCCCTTTTAAGAAATTTGGAAATCTTATAATCCATCCTGAACTAATAGAAAATTGCTATAATCATTGTCCGTATTTTGATGCCCGACAAGTTCAAACGCATTCACCAGACTTAAAGGGCCAACAGAGACATTGCAGGTTTCGTTTTGTTCTCAACGACTCCTCCTTTTCATTGGGAATATCCCCCTATCAATATACCGACTATTTTGCTTATTATCTACAATAAAAACAATATATTCCACAATACGACATGAATTTGATTCTTTATTCCTATACTTGCCCTATGTATTCCCGGCTACTTTATGGTGCATGTACAGGAAAACAAACGGTATAAAAAAAGCCTAGACGGATCATTCCATCTAGCCTTCTCCATGATTATATGGTTTGTTGCTTTGCTTTCTGCTCCAATAATTGAGTTGAAATTAAAACATTTTACTCCCTTTAGGCATACTTACATTTCGCCATGGTGACTCGGATGATAGCCAGATCCTTGATTGTGAAAATGTAAAGGGACAGTCACTATCGTTATCAGCATTAAGCTACTTGCTTAAAAGGTCAGAATTATTCTTGGCTTCATCTGCATCCACCTTATGAATCAAATTTCTGTAAGCTGTCTTCGTCTCAGATGATGCATATTCCTGATAAAACTCATACAGCCTCATACATTTAATTATGTACGATTTATTATTACTTAATGTAGATTTTTCCAAGCAATTTAATAAAAATCGAAAGCCATCAAAAAATCTTCCTTTGGTCAAATAGTAAACTGTTAATTCCATTGAAAAATGCATAAAACGTTCTGTTATAAAGCGTTGGGTATAAAAACTTTCAACTTTCTGTTCCTCCAGATAAAATGAAATGTCCGCCTCGAATTGTTGTAGAATCTCGTCCACATCAAAATGGTATCGGTTAGCCGCCTCAAGGATATTATCAAGTGCGGGAAGCACTTCGTCTTTTCTTGAAGAAATATAAGCTACGTAATTGGGAAGTACACTCTTTTCACCAGAAAGAAGCTTATTTACATATGCATTTACTACCGCCCAGTCTTCATATTTATTTTTCCACTTCAAAGTTTCCTCATCTGTATCCGTTACCCAGCTTAAATCAGCATATTTTTTAATATGCTGCAGTCCCTTTTCATAGTCTTTCCTCTCGTCACAGGCTTGTGCACGAAGTAAATGCGAGAATGCCCAATAAGCAAACAAAGGAAAATTCGGTTTCCTCGAATTCTCTTTTTTCACATGCTGCCGTTGTTGCTCGATTTTGTATTGAATTTTAGCCTTATCTCCTAGAGCTTTAGCGAATAGTTCTACTTTGTCCCATTTTCTTAACGAACGATATGTATTCGCCAAATCTTTTAACGCCTCTAGCTGATCTATCTCATCTAACCGTTCAACATATATTTCAAATTGAACCGCCGCTTCATAGTTTTTCTCTTGGTTGTCTCCTTGTCTCGTTTGGAACAAACGATACTGACACATAGCCAAACGTTCTGAGTATTGTTTCTTTTCACTTAAAGCCACATTTTCATACAGTATGGCTGCTGCCTGATACATCTTTTCATAAAATAGTTCTTCTGCAAGCTCAAATAAGGATTCTGAATAACCCAGTTTATCCATCAATAAATTTACAACTTCATGAATACAATCCAGTTTATTTAATTTCGCACAATTATGTAGAAAAGGACTCATTCGACGCCAATTTGGATTAGCCTCTGTTAAATACTCTGACACATAACGTCGTAGTAATAGCCGACAGGATACCCCATCGCTTTTGTAATTCGATCTAGCCGATCCACTGACAGAGTGCGATTCCCATTAATAACACTGCTCATGGTACCCGGATTCATTCCTGCTTCTCGGGCCAGCTCGCTTAGAATTAATTCATGATCTTTCATATGCTTCATTATCTCGGTGAGTATCGTGGTTGAATTGTACAAAATAACCACCCCTTATCAGGAACTTGTTAGGACATCAACTCATTAAAAAAGGACTATTCCAATCCGATGATTGTATAGCCTTTTCGCAATTCATTGTACCATCATTTGGAACATCATCATATACCTTTCAGAACCTTACTTAAGCCCCCTTTTTGGATGGTTAACATAGAAATTGGCTTTATAAATCTTGAGACATACGGATCATATCTCTACACTGTATACCATTCTCATAAATTTCCTCTGGATAATTGTGTCTGATAAAGAAATCTAGATCCACACCGACAATTCTAAAGCCACATTTTTGATAGAGGGCTAACTGCCCAATGCTAGAGTTTCCTGTACCAATTTCTATCGTTTTATAACCTTGAGTTCTAGCTGTTTCAATTGCATGTGTCACTAATTGTCTGCCTATTCCTTGACCATGCATTCCTTCTGATACTGCTATATTCACTAGCTCAACTGTTTCAGGTCTTGTGGGTAATAGAACATAGACTCCAACAATATGACGGTCAATCTCTGCTACAAAACAATCCCCTTTTTTTGAATATTCCTCAACTAGTTGGCGAGAAGGATCAGCTAGTAACAAAAGCTCTATCGGATAATTTTCATTTGAATTAAGCAGTCTAATATTCATTTATTCTCTCCTGAATGTATTATGTTCCCCGGATTTCCGCCTATCGCAGGCTTTATTCCAGAAATCCGAGGGTGGTGGCGATGGGAAGCACTATCCGTCTGCGCAGTGCACTATATGAAGCTCTTAAGTTCAGCTTATATATATTACGAAGCCCTAACTCGGTTTGATCTCAATTCATACAAACCATTATGAAGTGAAAGACCGGCAGAACATGGTCCTTCAAACAAGATACTGATGCTGGAAACGGTCGGAATCCGATCATCAGGAAACCAAGGCCGCTGCTTGTCAACAACTATAAATAAACCGTCCACTTCCCCTAGTGGGGCGAATTGCTGTCCGGCCCCTCCCCAAGATTCAAGCTGAAACATTTCTGTGATTTTTCTGGATACTTCCGGGACATTATCGACCGGCAGACCAATCTCGCTTATTCGAAGCAGGGAATCGGGCCCGAAAGCTTCAACGGCCGCATTGTCGAGTGTATGGTGAGCGATGAACTCGACAAGATTATGATCGGGATCATAGAAATACATTGCAGTGGCATTCCAGTGTTCGAAGAAAAATTCATCTTCTCCGCTTCTTGAAACCAACGGGATTCCCCGGCTAATGAGCCATTGTTTTGCCTCTATGAACTTATTGGTTGGAATCATAAACGCAACGTGATAGAACTCATTTTTCATGTGGGGGGATTCCTGAAAAGCAAGAACTGATTCTCCTACTCGAAACGATAAACGTAAAGGGCTCTCCTCCACAATTTCCATATCCAAGAGAGAACCGTAAAAAGCTTTCATCGCTTCGAAACTGTGTGTGCCTAAAAGCACTTCTCTTAATTTCAATTCATTCATCCTCCCATATAAAAATAATTTATTTTGCTTCCCAGTTCATGTTCAATTTAGCATTCATCCCAGCCTGAATGAGATGAATGCAGTTGTTATTGATCAGCCTTTAAATCGCTCCGAAGTTTGGCATTTACATCTAATGTCTTGAATCGAAGTAACACATCCATGTCCATTCCAATGGTCATTGGAGCATTCATTACGATCAGCGAAAACGCTTTATAAAGGAAATCACTCCCCAGATGAACAACGCCAAAATGCCACCGAAGATTAAGAGGGTAATTACAATATTACTCCATACGAAATGCAATCAACATCACCCCATCCATCATTTTATGGTCATAATGTAGAGTACTCTTCTAATGTCTCTCCATATTTTAACGCACGTTAACTTCCTCTGCATTCGAATTGAACATTTTTATTTTTATAATAATGGATAAGAAGGCTAGTAATGCAAACATCATTCCGCTCCAGATGAGCTGGTGTATTCCCAAGTGAGAAATAAACCACCCACCCAGAGCAGCCCCTACCGTAATACCAAGATTAGAAAACGAGACAAACAGGCTGTTACCGAACTCCGGAGCTTCCTTCGCTTCTGTAGTTAACCATGTTTGACTAATAATAAGCCCCCCGGAATGCACGGCCCCCCAAATGAGCACAACCACAATCATCGGTAGGAAAGAAGCACCCAGAGCATAAGTGAATATGTAAATGACCATATATAGCAAAGGGAAGATGATGACGGTCTTTGTCAAATCTTTATGTAAGAATCCTCCAAATAAAAAGTTTCCAAAAATCATGATGATTCCAAAAACCATTAACATGATACTGATCCATGCCCCGTTCATTAGGGTTACTTGTCCAAGATATTCAGCAAAGAAGCTATACACCGAAAACATAGCTGCAAAGATAAAAATAACAGTCATAATGTTGAACCACAATTGAGGTTTACGTAGTATACCAAGCTGCTTTCCATAAGACATCTTTTCCTGAACAGGCAGGGAAGGAAGCCAAACGAGGATTCCTACAAATGCAATCAAGCTTACGACAGCTCCAAACAAAAAAGCAGCCTGTAACGATATCCTTTCGGCAAGATAAGAAGTCAACGGCACGCCAAAAGCAAATCCTACCGTAATTCCAGCGAAAACCTTCGTGACGGCTTTACTGCTATTTTCAGGGGGGACAAGATTAGATGCGGTCACGAGGGCAACCGAAAAAAAGACAGGATGAAAAATAGCAGGGAGAACACGAAAAATAAGCATTACCTCAAAATGAGTGGTATAGGCATAGACTATATTGGAAATGACAAAACAGAATACAGCGGTTAATAGAATGACTTTACGATTCATGCCAGAAACAAGTAAGGTCAAAAACGGACCTGAAATGGCAACAACGAAAGAAAATATACTGACGAGCCAGCCAGCCTGGGAAGTTGATACATTAAATTTTTGAGTTACTTGGGGGAGGACACCTATAATTCCCATTTCCGTTGTTATAATGCCAAATACGCCTAAAGCCAGAATGATAATAAGTAACGGGTTAACCTTTTTCATTTTAAGTATAAGCCTCCAATTAAATTATATATATAGATTTGTAGATATATTATGTGAAAAAAAAACCTCCTTTTTGTTTATAGTTCCTTTTGGATGTACTCGGCAAATTGCTGTATTGTTTTTTCATTCCGACGATAGTACGTCCACTTCCCAATACGCTCAGACTCTAACAAACCGGATTTTTGCATCGTTAATAAATAACTTGAAATCACAGACTGAGCAAGTCCCGCTTTAGCCTGAATATCTCCCACACATACGCCAATTTGAAAATTAAGCCCTTGTTTTAGATAAGCCTGTTCATCAAAAAACTCTTCTGGTTTTTTTAACCACAGCATAATTAGACGACGAGTTTCGTTTGACAATGCTTTATAAATCAATGACGGTTCCATAAACCACATTATATCTACTTTATTAGATTTGTAAATATAAAATTCAGATGATTCCATAGGAAAATAAATAATGAAGGCTGCTTCCCTACGGAAAATCCGCTTGGAAACAGCCTGTTCATGTACATCTTCCATTACAATGACTTACTCTTATTGGAGCGATACATCAAGTACAGGAAATAAGGCGCACCAATCAGGGCGATCAGCAGTCCAGAAGGAATCTCCGTCGGTGCGAGCACCGTCCGTCCAATCGTGTCTGCCAGCACCAGCATTACCGCTCCCAAAATGCTTGATAAAATAATGGATCGGCGTACATGGTGCCCGATCAGCGTGCGCACGATATGCGGAGCAATCAACCCGATGAAGCCGATCGTACCCACGCAGGCTACCGCTCCCCCTGCCAGCAGTACGCCTACTGCCATCGCCAGCAGCCGAGTGCGGCGCACTGGAAGCCCCAGCCCCATGGCGCTGCTATCGTCAAATACCAAAAGATCGAAGCGACGAGCCAGCCACCAGGCTACTGGCAGCAGCGCAAGTAGAAAGCTCAGAATCGTCGTCACCTGTCCCCAGCTTCGGGCGTAGGTACTTCCCGTCAGCCAGATATAACCCGTGCTGCCCCACAGTGAGCCCTGGATAATCAACACCTGGATTCCGGCTGATCCGATCGCCGATACGGCAATGCCAAGTAATATTACAACAGATGGGTTCAGTTGCTTGTTCCAGGACAGAAAGAAAATCACCGCCGCCGAGACTGTCGCTCCGACGATTGCCGCGATTGGCAGCATATACACGGGCAAACCCGGCCAGACGATAATCACTGCAAGTGCGCCGAATCCGGCTCCTGAAGAAACCCCGATGATCGAGGCATCGGCTAACGGATTGCGCACAGCCAATTGAATCAAGACGCCGCTGACCGCAATCGCGATGCCAGCCCCAGCCGCCACCAGTGTGCGTGGAATACGGAACTGAAGCAAGGCCGAATTGGCATTCTCACCGCCAAGCAGACCGGACAGCAGATCACCTACCGGAATACGCATTCCCCCAAACATCAGACTGAATACGGTCAGCAGCACAGCTCCGCACGCGAACAGTGTGGCCAGCCTGCCAAACGGCAATTTCCGTGAGCGGACACCTATATTCATAGAAGAATGTCCGCCACTGCCAGAAGGCAGCTTCATCTTCCAGAGAATCAGCCAAATTAGCCATGGAGCCCCAATCAATGCCATGATCGCTCCAGTCGGCAGATTCATACTTGATTGGTGAACCATTTTTGCCAGGACGTCAGCGCCCGTTAACAGCAGCGCTCCCCACAGGAAAGAGCCCGGCAGTATCCAACGGTGCATTTTCAGGCCGCTTAAACGTACCAAATGCGGAGCAACCAGCCCCACAAACCCGATAGGCCCGATGACGCTTACCGTAACTGTCGACAGCAGTACCGCCAATACAATACCCACCGCCCGTGTCAAGCTCACTTTTTGCCCAAGGGACGTGGATGTGGACTCATCCAGATCGAGCACATCGAATTGCCTTGACAGCAGAACTGCAATCATTGAAAGCCCTACGACCCAGGGACAAGCGTAAGCCGTGCCGCTCCAGTCGTTTTGCACCAGCGAGCCGGAACCCCAAAGAAACAGCCCCTGTGTTACAAAGGAATAAAAAATATGCAGTGCTCCGGTGAACGAGCCGAGAACCATAGATACAATCAAGCCCGCAAGCGCCAGCCGAATCGGACTCCCCGTTCGCCCCCCACCCATAAAGTAAGCGAGCACTGCCGCCAGCAGGCCGCCCAGAGCAGCGAACAGAAACGGCGCTTGATGCAGCAGTCCAGGGAACATCACCGTGCCCAGCACAACTACAAAGTAGGCACCTGCGTTGATTCCGAGTGTATCAGAAGCTGCCAACGGATTTTTGGTAATCGCCTGTAGCAATGCACCCGCAATTGCCAGTGCACCACCAGCCAGGATTCCAATGACCGTGCGTGGCATTCGCAGATCCCAAATCATATTATGGTCCAGCGTATTCTGACGCTGGGTCAAGGCCTCGATGACCGTAGGCAACGGTATTGACGTCTCTCCATAACATAAGCTTACAAAAAAAAGCACAATAAGGACGGCCAAGCCGCCCCCAAAGATGCTTGCTACACGCCAAGTCTTCGACAAACCGCCTGCGCCTGCTCGGGTCATTTCGTCAGCGCTCCGACTACCTGATCAACCAGCACTTTGGATGAGATTGGGCCACCGAACGTCCATGTTGTACCGTCCAGTGGGTAGGTCCGTTTTTCTTTGACAAAATCCAGTCCGTTCCATACCGAGTTGGTCTTCATGGCGGCTCCAAATACATCGTCCGTTTTTTGCGTAATATAGATAAAATTGCTGTCCTGTACAGCTGGAAGAGCTTCAATGCCAACGGTGCTAAAGCCGTATTTCTCGGTCTTGTCCGACTGCCAGTCGTTCACCATGCCGATTTTCGCCAGCGTCCCCGCTACAACCGAATTATCCTTGAACATTCGCAGACTGGCAGCATTTTGAGCCGTAAAGGCCTGTGTCAACGCATAGTGGAAGTTCGCTTTTCCCGCTTTTTCCAATGTAGCCTTTGCCTCCACATAATGCTGGTCAAGTTCGCTTAGAACTTTATCAGCCTGCTCGGTTTTTCCGGTAGCAACAGCGATCTGCTTGAAGATTTCGACCATGCGGTCATAATCATAGCCGTTCCCTTTATAAGGATCGTATTCTATCGTTGGTGCGATCCCCTTAAGCTGTGCATAGATGGCTGCATTATTGTCTGCATTAGAGATAATAAGATCCGGCTTGAGCGCTGCGATTGCTTCCAGGTTCGGCTCGCTCCGTGTACCTATATCCGTAGCGGAATCCGCCAGTTTGGCCTCTGGCGTCACCCACAGCTTGTAGTTTGCATTGTCCGCATTGCCGACAGGCTGTACCCCAAGTGCAATCAGATCTTCGGTAAACGTCCATTCAAGCACAATGACACGCTCCGCCGGCTTGTCCAGCTTGACTTCTCCATGATCGTCCTGCACCGTTACCGAGCCAGCTGCTTGGGTTGTCTGCTCCGATCCGGAACTGGCTCCCGTTTTTGAGGTATCCCCCGCCTGACCGCAGCCTGCCAGTACAATAGCAAAAACCATAAATAGCAATAAGCCATCCATCATCTTCTTCATCTCTCTTATTCACCCCTGCATGTATATGTTTCATTAGAAAATGATTATCATTATCAATAAAAGAGTATAGGGGTTAGTGATTTTTTGTCAATAAGGATTCTATCGAATAGTATAAGCTGCATATTTTTGCAAAAGTGCAGCTACTCATGAGCCAAAAATCCAAATTGAATCGTAAACAGGTTCCGTATATGATAGCTTTATCATTGTTTTTAAGGGAGGCTGCATTGACGTGGCAGTATTAATCAACGAGCAAATTAAGGCTGATGAGGTGATGCTCACTGGGCTCGGAGGGGAGCAGTTGGGTATAGTCTCCAAGGCAGAAGCCTTGGCTATGGCCCGCTCCAAAGGGGCGGACCTGGTCTGTACCTCACTGATGAGCAGTCCGCCTCCTTGCAGCCTTGTTCCGAAGGGCAAAGGGAAAGCACTCGTGCAAAAAGAGTCCGCAACACGCAAAACGAATGTCGGAAGAGTCGTTGGAAAGAGCGGAAAAGAAAAGGTCAAGGAACTGCGCTTCACTGCTTATATTGAGGAGCATGATTACGATACGAAGCTGCGTCAGGCGGACAAATATCTGCGTTCCGGCAAGCCGGTGCAGTTGGTTGTCAAATCATCGGGCGCGAAGGAAGCTCCTGTCGCCAAAGCAGTGCTGGAGCGCCTGCTGGTCGACCTAAAGGAAGCCGGAATGAAGGAAACTGGAATCCAGACGGGCGGCAAGGGCTCACAGGTGAAACTGAATCCACGCTGAAGTGTAGATGGATATATTAGGGAGTAAAGACAAATTCCTGGATATAGGAGTCTATGGGTCTGTTTCAAAGGGTACAGACGGCCCTTTTTCGGACATTGAAATGTTCTGCGTGCTATATGGATCAAACGAATCCCGTTTTGAATAACATTCGACTCCGCTTTGATAGCAACCACAATCATATCACCACATTTTGGATATGCTGAAGACCCCTTTGTTGAGGGGTCTTTTCCTATTTTTCCAACTGTAAAATATTTAAAATTTAAATATCTTGATTTCACCCTCCGCCTCATTTATTCTCAATATATGTATACAATGGACTTGGTTGATTTATATCTGGTTGCTCACACATACAGGAGCCTATAATTCGGGGGCCTACTCAAGAAATTTTTATGCATAGGGCTTTAAATGATGTATGAGGCTTTATATAGAGTGAATTTTTGTTAATATCCAATAACAGGGCCTAAGGTACTATGACATATTGCATTTTAATGATATATTGATAGATACTACAAAAGACTATATACCCAGGGCTTGGGCTGGAGGATGTATGAAAAAGGAATCAAATCAAGACGAAACCAGTTATTTATTTAATGTTGATGTATTAGTTAAAGGTCGTTCGAACGTAGAGGCCCTTCAGTTCTTGCTTAACCTCTTAAGCCAACATGATCAAATTGCCGATAGTCGGATTCAATCTGGCATTGAACTTGGTAATTTAATTGAAGCTGCTTTGTATCTAAAAAAACAGTCTGCTAGCGACTCCTCGGACCCTGCCGCTAAGCTTGCAGAAAAGTTCTCTAAAAGGAAGTCTGCCGCAGTTATGACTAAGTCAACTGCTGCCGTTCAAGAGATCAAACAAACCCATGCACAGCCGAAGCCTGCAATACAGCAAGAACTTAGCACATATGAATGGATCAAACGCTATATACAAGATAATACGCTTGTACGTTTAATTGTGAATCGTTATGGCGGACAGCGCAGCATCCCCTGCCGCATACTCAACCTGGATCATGATAATAGCTTGCTGAGTGTGTATCATGTGGATGAGAAGCAGGTGTACTCCTTTAAAATGAATGAAATTGATGAAATCACAACGTAATTGTACATCCCTTGCAGTAAAAAGTAAGTATGAAAAAAAGAGAATCGGTGGAAAATGTTACGTCTTTCCACCAATTCTCTTTTTTCGTATTCCAGAATCGAGTCTCTAGCCCTCTTTCTTCAGCCCCATTGCAGCCCATGCCAGAAATAACCAGCCTGCAATAAAACAAATCCCCCCCAATGGGGTGATAGCACCCAAAATACGGATTCCGGTCAAACTTAGCACATACAAGCTGCCGGAAAACAAAATAATACCCGTCAACAGCAGACGTGCTGCCCATCTTAAACGGGTCGAGGCCCCCCATTGTCCGGCAGCCAATGCAATGATCAGCAAGCCGACAGCGTGAATCATATGATATTTTACACCTGTTTCATACACGGCCAAAGCGTCCGCGTCGATTCGCGCTTTCACAATATGTGCTCCAAACGCTCCAATGGCTACTGCCAACAGCATCATTATAGATCCCACAATGATCCATCTACGTTGCATGTTTATGTACTCCTTTGCTTCTTATTCTTTAACCCGAATGTTCTTCTTATTTTATCGAATCGGGTTGAAGTTTACCAGCCAACCCGTATGGTTAGATCTCCTACAAAATTTGATGTTTAAACCCTGTCTTTTGAAGGGTAATGTGTAATGCGGCTTGCTTTTTTGTTTATTTTGTGGAAAATTAGTACCTGTTCGGACTATGTTCAAGGAGTTGAAAAAATGAATTATCAAGATCCTAATTTGCAAAAGCCTACTGCGTCTGAGGAGCATCCTGTTTTTTCAGAAGCTCCTGTGTTCCAGCCTCCGGTCAAGCTCAAGCATTCCGGTCCCGGAATTGCTTCTTTTATTATGTCGCTCGTCAGTCTGATCGGATATATTATTATGGCTATTATGATCATTAATCTGCTTGCTCATTTCAGCCAGTATCAAACGATGAATCCGGAAGTTGTTCTGCAACAAACCGGAACGGCGCTGCTTCCTTTTATTTTTTTAGGCAGCCTGTTGTTGAATTGTAGCGGACTTGTGATCGGTATTATTGGAATCGCGTTGAAAAACCGTAAGAAGGCCTTTGCTATCACAGGATTAATCATTAATGCACTCATTATTGTGGGTTTTATTGCACTTCTTGCCATCGGTCTTTCCATTCCGAACAGCACTGCGGATATTTATCCTTCCTCCGTGCAATCTTTATAATTTTTCCGCATCACGCAGAGAGGATTCTATGTCATGAACAAAATTAAAATTTTTGCGGACAGTACCAGTGATATTCCTTCCGATTGGCGCGAGCAATATGAGATTAGCATTGTACCATTGTATACCGTGTTTGGTGATGAAGCATTACAGGACGGGGTAAACATTCACCCGGAACAATTATTTCAGCGTGTAAGCCGCGAGGGACAATTGCCGCGCACCGCCGCACCTTCTCCAGCGGATTTTATTCAAGCCTTTGCTCCCTACATAGAACAAGGGGACGACATTCTATATATCAGTCTGTCTTCTGAGCTGTCCTCGACGTACCAAAATGCACTGCTCGCTGCCTCTGAATTCCCGGAAGGTCGCATCACGGTCTTTGATTCTCTGAATTTATCATGCGGCTTTGGCCTGCTTGTGATGAAAGCTGCCCGTGCGGCTGCAAGTGGCAGCACGATAGAGCAAATTGTAGAGATGCTGACGAAAACACGACCATTAATAGATACGGAATTTGTCATTGATACACTCGAATACCTGTACAAAGGCGGCAGATGCTCAGGAATGCAAAACCTGATCGGCAGTCTGCTCAAAATTCGTCCGGTCATCAAAGTCATTGACGGAAAAATGACACCTGCATACAAAGTCCGTGGCAAACGTGAAAAAGCACTGGATCAGATGCTGCAAAATGCCCTGAACCAGCGCGATCAGATGGATAACGACATCATCATTATCGTACATGCCTTGGCTGAGCAGGATGCGCTCATGCTGCAAGCTCGTTTGAAGGAAGAAACAAATGCACAAGAGGTGCTGTTAACCACAGCCGGGTGCGTCATATCGAGTCATTGCGGACCTCAGACCATCGGTATTATGTTTGCCAAAAAAGCATAGATTCAATTCTAGCCCCGCTTACCGTACAGGTAGCGGGTTTTTTGGTGTGTTTCCAGCAATTTAGCAATGAATAACTTTACTATTTTTGATAGTATTATTCGTCGAGTAACGACAAATGCATCTACAATCTATCATAAAAAAGAAGGTTATTTGGTATGAGTTCCAAGCGATCACGTTGCTTAACCCGGCTCACCTTGGCAGCAACGACAGCCATAACGATATTTACTACATCAACTTCATATTTGGCTGCCCCGGCAGCAGCATCTGGCGTAGCGTTTCAGGATATTTCACACAGCTATGCCTATCAGTCTATCATTTCCCTGCACGCTAAAGGGATTTTGACAGGTACACAACCCGGCTACTTCTCCCCCAAGAAGGCAGTTACGAGAGCCGAGTGGGTTACCGCACTGGATCGTATGCTCAGTCTGGAGCCTGTAAAGGCAGCCGTTGCTTCCTATCGGGATGTATCCAAACAGGCGTGGTATTACGGTTGGATCGAAGCTGCTTCCCAGCTTGATATCGTTCAGGGAGGAACGTCCGCCACATTCCAGCCCAACAGTCCTGTAACCCGGCAAGAAGCGGCCTTGATGATCGCACGTCTTATCCGCTCTTCGGGAGAATCAGGAGAAGCCACTTCCTCTTTCACAGATGCTGATGAGATTGCAGATTGGGCGCTTGAAGCTGTAACCACCGTGAATCGTTACGGCTTTATGAAAGGTGAAAATAACCATTTTCGCCCTGCATCTTCCCTCACCCGGGAAGAAACAGCATCAATGCTGGAACGCCTGCTGACATATTCAACGCAGCATGCTCGCCAAACTATTTCCGCGACCCCGTCCATCCGGCTAGGCTGGCAATATGATCAAACCGTTCAGCAGTTTGAAAGCACCGTACTACAATCCAACATTAACACCCTGTCACCACGCTGGTTTTTTCTGAACGAGACAGGAACCATTAGCAACTATACAAATTCGTCGCTGATCACCTGGTCCAAGCAGCATCAAAAAAAAATATGGGCTATGGTAGGAAATCGTTCCAATTCAACGATGACACACCAAATTCTGTCGAGTGCTGCTTTACGGAGCCAAACCATAACTCAGCTTGCCAATGCTGTATCTGTGCATGGCCTGGATGGGCTTGTTATTGATTTTGAAAATGTGGATGGTCAGGATCGCTCCAATCTCACATTATTCATCCAGCAATTAAAGGCCAAATTAAAAAGTCTGAATGGTGTACTGGCGATTTGCGTATCTCCTGATTACGGCACGGATTGGACAGCCGCCTTTGATTATAAGCAGCTAGGTGCTGCGGCAGACTATATGATCCTTATGGGATATGACGAGCATTGGGGAGGCAGCTCGATACCCGGCTCCGTGTCCTCATTACCGTGGCTCCGTGAAAGCGTGAGACGCTTTGAGCAAACTGCCGATCCCAGTAAGGCCATATTGGCGTTGCCTTTATTTACAAGGAATTGGACGCTCAATGCGAGTGGCCAATCGGTCGCTTCCTCTGATATTTCACTAGATGAGCAAAATCAGCTAGTGTCCCGTTCCTCCTCCAAACCGAAGTGGAATGAGGATGTTCAGCAGTATACTGTGTCTTACAAAGACACACAGCTGCATAAGCTATGGCTGGAGGAAGGACGATCCTTAACCCTTAAGTATCAATTGGGGCAGGAGGAAGGATTTGCAGGCTTCGCCTACTGGTATCCGGGCGGCGCAAGCTCTGATCTGTGGTCCAGTATAAAAAATGCAGACCGATTCCTACAGCGTGGCTTGTAAAAGCGAAAAACCTTCAACCTCACATAAAAAAGCGAAGTTGAAGGTTTTTGGTATACCTTCATATGCCCAGCCTACGACTGATATGCGATTTTCCCGTTCACGACCGTCATTCGTACCTTAACATCCAGTAAAGCTTGCGGGCTTTCCGTTACATCGCGGTCAATGACCGTAAAGTCAGCCGCTTTACCTGCAGCAATCCATCCCCTCTCATCCGTCTCCCCGGCTGCTACTGTGCTTCCCGTGGTAAACAGATGAATGGCTTCATGAACATCCAGCTTTTCAGCGGGAAGATAACCCTCATGCATTTCTTCCGGCTTGGCACGAGTTACAGCCGCATGCATCCCGAGAAAAGGACTCAGCGGTTCAATCGGCGCGTCACTGCCGCCTGCACACGGAATACCCGCATTCAGCAGCTTTTTCCAGGCATATAAATATTCGGTCCGTTCTTTCCCAACCCGATCCAGTACCCATGGAAAATCGCTCGCGACAAAACGCGGCTGAATGTCAGCAATCAGCGGCAGCTTCGCCATTCTCTTGACCAAATTAGCCGTAAGCACCTGTCCGTGGATCAGGCGATCCGGCAAACCGCTTTTCTCTGTGAGCGCATGAGTCTCCATCGCTGTCAAAATCATGTGTGCCGCCCCATCGCCGATGGCATGTACAGCCACCGGAAAGCCTGCGGCTCTGGCTGCTGCCACCATCTGATTCAGCTCTGGCTGCGGTTGAATCGCCATTCCGCAGGTATGTGGAGCGTCACTGTATGGCTCGGACAATAACGCAGTTCTTCCGCCAATGGCGCCATCGGCAAACATTTTTATAGCGCCGATTTTATACCACTCATTTCCAGCCCCTGCACGTAGCCCTTGCGCTTGAGCTTCCTTCAAAAATGGATGATAGATGAGCTGGTGTGTACGAAAAGCAAGGCCTTCCTCCCTCAGCTCGTTGTAAATCCGCTGCATCGTCTCCACGCTGCCCAAAAAACGTAAATCCTCCGTATGCGCAGCAGTCAGACCGAGACGTAGCGCATCCAGGCATGCCCGTCGAATCGTATCCTTTTTTACCGCATAATCCGGCTCTGGCTGCACATTTGTAAAGGCGAAGGATGCTTCCTCATAAAGCAATCCGTTCAATCGTCCCTCAGCGTCTCGTCCATAGGCTCCCGAGGACGGGTCAGGGGTGTTATCATGAACACCCGCACGTCGAAATGCCTCTGAATTAGCCAGGAACGTATGAAAGCACGTACGGGTCAAATAGACCGGGTGCTGGTCTGTAATGGCATCCAGCTCGTCTATACCCGGAATTTCAACCGGAATAAACGCATTTTCGTTCCAGTTGAGTCCCAAAATCCACTCTCCCGGCGGTGTTACAGCGACCCGCTTGCGCAGCATGTCCAGCATCTCCTGCTTGGAGGTAGCTGATGTCAGGTCCAGCATCGCCAGCTTCATGCCGTGCATGGACAAATGCATATGTGAATCGGTTAAGCCTGGCAGCACATAAGCATCCTCCCAATCCACGGTTTTATATTCCTTACCGGACAGCTGCAATTCAAGCTCCCGCGCATATCCGATGGCCTGTATACGGCCATGCTGTACCACGATTGAATCCCCTTTCGAAGCCCAATCCCCATACAACCGGCCGTGCTTGAACAAAACGAACGTCAACGCTATTCATCTCCCTTTTTCAGCAATAACGTTATCCCCTACATGTTACGCCTGAGTCGCTACTTCTAATTGTAGTGTAGTTATATCTACCTGCTGTATCTGCCGGGCAAAGTGATCATGGGCTGCACAGACAGACATTTTATAATCTTGATCCAGCGCATACTGTTTAAAATGGCAATATTCGGTGGTAAAGCCCTCTGTCGTGAAGCCTATGAACGAATGTGCCCTCAACTCAAATGAAAAAGACTTCAGCGGTAGTGTTAATCCCTGCCCCTCGGCCTTCACAAAGCTTTCCTTAAGCGTCCATAGATCATAAAAATACGATAAGCGACTGTCTGCGTCCTGACGCATTAACGCATCATACTCTGTGTCCGAAAAGCATACCTTGCCTACCTCAAAATCAATAGGACGGAGCTGTTCGATGTCGATTCCAAGCGGTTGCTCATCAAGGGCACATACCACCCATTTTCCCGAATGAGAAACATTAAAATGGAAGCCGGGCGCATTCAACAAGGAAGGCTTACCAAAAGCATTGTATGTAAACTGAAGGCTGGCATTAGGTACCTTCAATTGCCGACAAGCCAACCACCTTAACAGCACATCGGCGTATAATCCCCTCAAGGCGTCCTCTCGGTGTAAAAAACGATCCAGCTTCTGCCGCTTTTCCAGTGAAACCCGATTTAACAGTAACTCATAGTAAGTCTCAGCCTCTGGCTTGCTTGTATCAATCGCGTATATTTCCATGGTCGCCTCCTGTATGCCGTAAATGGATATCAGCCAGTTCGCAACACTCACCGTTCGATTGAAGTCTGTCAGCTATGGATGGCGTGTGCCGTGTACATGGTCAATATACTACTCTAGCACTTTCAATTCAATATGGATACAATTGGGATAAGTAATCCTATTAAAGCTATGTATAGAACTAAGTTATGAAAGCGCTTTAGAAAATACGCATAGAGGAGGACGAAACAATGAAATATGATTTTGCCCGCTTGCTGTGTATAATGCTTTCTATTTTACTGACGTTGAGCATATTCCAGATGTTTTCACCTAAGATAGCTTCTGCGGCTTCAGCGAATGTTTTGAATGGCATTCAATTTAAAGACACTGCTGGAAACGTGGTTCATGCCCATGGGGGCGGTATGATTAAAGTGGACGGTTACTATTATTGGTTTGGTGAAAATCGCAATCTGGGCGGCACGTTCAAGGCGGTATCCGCCTACCGTTCCTCAGATTTAAAAAACTGGGAGTTTCGCAAAAACGTGTTAATCAGCAGCTCGGCAGCAGAGCTGAATGTGTCGAATATCGAACGTCCAAAGGTGATTTACAATGAAAAAACACGCAAATATGTATTGTGGATGCACAAGGAAAACGGGGTGAATTACAACGAGGCCCGAGTTGCAGTTGCCACCTCCGATACTGTGGATGGCGATTATACGTATCAAGGCAGCTTCCGTCCTCTGGATCACGATTCCCGCGATATGACGGTATACAATGACAACGGAACGGCTTACCTGATCTCGGCGACCCGTGTGAATGCCGATTTGAATATTTATCGTCTGGCACCGGATTTTCTGCAAGTTGAATCACTGGTGACCACACTGTGGCCGGGACAATATCGTGAAGCTCCGGCGATGTTCAAAAAAGGAGATGTCTACTTCCTGATTACATCCGGGGCAACCGGCTGGAATCCCAATCAGGCCAAGTATGCTACGGCATCCAGCATTGAAGGAACCTGGAGCAATACGATGAACTTCGGGGACAGTACAACCTATGGTTCACAGTCGGCCTACGTCATTCCTGTTGAAGGTACGCAGACGACTTCGTATCTGTATTTGGGTGACCGTTGGGCGGGGGCGTGGAGTGGTCCTGTGCAGGATTCTCAATATGTGTGGCTGCCGCTGCGTTTTCCAACTGCGACTTCATTAGCCATGGACTGGTTCGACAGCATTAATATCGACACCGCCAGTGGTATCATAGAGGGTGTAACCACGCCAATGGTCATTGACCCGGATGCCTATTACCAACTGGTAAGCCGCAAGAGCAACAAACCGCTGGGCATCATTGGCAATGCGACGACGGACGGTGCCGACCTGGAGCAGCGTGCAGATTCCGGAGCAGCAAGCCAGCAGTGGCAGCTGGTATCCGTAACCGGGGGGTATTACAAGCTAAAAAATCGGGCGACCGGCAAATTGATTGACATTTCCGAGGGCGCCACTGCCGATGGAGCTAAAGCCATTCAATGGGGCGATAATGGCGGGACGAATCAGCATTTTCGTGTAGTTAAAACAGAATAGCCCCGTTATTTCAGCAGTTCATTCAAAAGGAGCCGTATTCCGAGCAGATCATAGCTGATTGCAACGGAAAAACGGCTCCTTTTTACATCAAAATGATGAAGAATGATGAAATTGGTGATCTCTGGTATGTTACACTTCCCACGGGTAATCTGTCGTCAGGAAACTCGCAAGCTGCTTGCTTTCTTCCCTGCGCTGGCGCCGTATGGCTGCGCGCGATGGAGCCGTCTGGTGCAATTGCATTTGCTCTTCTGTTTCCGGAATCACCTGTGGCACGGTTACTTTACGGTTATGCTCGTCCAGTGCCACAAAGGTCAGAAAGGCCGTAGCGGCAATTTTACGATCACCGGTCATTAGCCCTTCGCGAATCACCTTTACGAACACCTCCATCGAGCTGCGGCCTGTCCAGGTAACAAATGCCTCCAGCGTGACAGAATCGCTCGGATGGATAGGCAGTAAAAAATCCACCGAGTCCGTCGAAGCCGTAACCGTGTTTACTCGACACAGCTTGGCAGCGGCGATCGATGCGATATCGTCGATATACGACATCAGCTTGCCCCCGAAAAGTGTGTTGTGATTGTTAACATCGTTGGGAAATACACGGGACGTCTTGAAGCAGTAGGTTTCTCGAATGTACTTGCTTTCCATGGGTTCTCTTTCCTCACTTTTCCTTGTGGCTATCTTTTTATATGTGGAAGCCTGTTTGCGGCTATGCTCATCATCCCACTAATCCGCATAATAAATCAATACATAAAAATCTGCATCCTCATCCGAATCATTGCGGTAGGTATGTATGTCAGACACTTGAAATTGTATAGCATCCCCTGCGCTCAGCCTAAGCTGCTGCCCCTGCATTTCAAAGCACATTTCCCCGCGGATCATGAGAATCGATTCTTCTCCCAGATGCTTCTCTGCCTGGTGTGTAAAGCCCGGCTTCAGACTTACCGTGAACACCTCGAACTTTTTTTCCGAATGATACGGGAATACAGGGTAAACAAAATAGTTACCGTCCTCATCAATAACCGGATACAGGTCACTTCTACTAATTTTCGTGATTTGCGGCGGGTCCTCTTTGAGAAAGGAGGAAAAGGATACATGTAGGCCGTTCGCAATTTTCCAAAGTGTTGTCACTGTAGGATTGGACTTCCCCTTCTCAATCTGAGCCAGCATGCCTTTACTGACCCCTGTCAATTCAGCCACCTTATCCAGACTAAGTCCTCTAGTCTTCCTGATTTGAGCTAAATTAGAGCCGATAATATACTGCATTGAATCCACAGACTGTGCCTCCTCGTATCGAAAAGTCTATATAAGAAGAATACACAAAAGACGGCTTGTTCGCCACAGGAGATATTCACTATAACATACATACGTATAATATATTGATTAGTTTTGAGCTTCCGTTGTATACTGTTATAAATTTATACACTGGGGGTAAGGTTGAAATGTCCATAGCATCGGAGTTGAGCAGAACGGAGCCCGATTCACTCAGCTTTTTACAAGGGATTAAAGATTGTATTCCTACACTGCTCGGGTATGTATGCATTGGGTTCGCAGCAGGCATTGTGGGGGCCTCATCCGGGGTTAGCACGATGGAAATTGCTTTGATGTCAGCACTTGTATACGCAGGAGCGTCTCAGTTTATTATGTGTTCCATGCTGGCTACAGGTAGTCCTCCATCCGTCATTATTTTAACGACCTTCATTGTGAATGCCCGCCACCTGCTATTAAGTGCGTCGCTGGCTCCTTACTTTACTAAATATTCACTGTGGAAAAACATAGGCATCGGCGTTCTTTTGACAGACGAATCCTTTGGGGTAGCGTCGGACAAATTGGCTAAAGGCGGGCAGGTAAGCGATCGCTGGATGAACGGGCTTAATATAACGGCATATCTTGTCTGGATCGCTTCCTGCGTGGCGGGAGGGATACTCGGGAACTGGATTTCCAGGCCGGAGGCCTTTGGTCTGGATTTTGCCCTGCCAGCAATGTTTCTTGCCCTGCTTATTTCCCAGCTCCAAAGTGTACAGACCTCCAAGCTCAAGCACCGTCTGCTGCTCGTGGTGTGTATGGCTGTTCTGATGTACCTTTTGTCTTGGTGGGTGCCATCACATATCGCGGTCATTGTAGCTACGATGATCACTGCAACGATTGGAGTGTTAACCGACAAATGAACATTCATCCAAGTGTCCTGTATATTATTATCGGCGGCATGATCG
The DNA here is from genome assembly GCF_000520755.1 of Paenibacillus sp. 1-18. NCBI lineage: Bacteria > Bacillati > Bacillota > Bacilli > Caryophanales > Paenibacillaceae > Paenibacillus > Paenibacillus sp. 1-18. Next base: position 25,511 of record NZ_ASSB01000042.1, on the reverse strand, counting down.
TCACGGCGATCCCAAGAATCATTCCCTTCGTCGTGCTGCAAAAGCTGGCGCTGCCCAGGCCAGTGCTACAATGGCTTTCCTATATCCCCATTTGTATTTTCACAGCACTCGTGATGGAAAATCTGCTCGTCCGAACCGAAAACTCGGTTATTCTTAACGGGCAAGTGCTCATAGCTGTCCTTCCTACGCTGGTGACCGCCTTGTGGAGCAAAAATCTGCTGGCTACCGTCGTTGTCGGTATTGTGAGTATGGCTGTAGTTCGACTATTGTGGGGAGGTTAGATGTTAAAGACCGTGAAAAACTAAATACAACCAAATCAAGTGTATATAAGATGTGCCTGGTTTGTCGAAGTATCATTTACAATTTTATATAAATAATAAAAATAACCTTCATTCTCTATCAAATGATTAAAAGAACCTTTTTCTACTACTTTTCCATCGGCCATAACAAATATCTTGTCATAGTGCTGTAATGTAGCTTTAGACAAACGATGTGTCACTATCAAGCATGTAGTAGCTTCCAGACTTAGTATTGCCTCTTCAATGGCATTCGCCGTTTCACTATCCAAAGATGAAGTTGCTTCATCGAGAAGTAATAACGGAGTTTGCCTAATTAAGGTCCTGGCAATCGAAATTCTTTGTTTTTCCCCACCTGATAGCATCCCTCCTTTTTCCCCAACCTGTGTATCCAAACCATAAGGTAACTTGTCGATTAGCTCATCAAGTCCAGCTGCACGTATCACATTGGAAAGCACTTCATCTGGAAATGATTGATACATTGTAATATTTTCTCTTATACTACCATCAAATAAAAATACATCCTGATGCACAACCGATTCTTACTGACACCAATTCTCAGCAGAAATGAACTTTAAATCCAAATCATCTACATTAATAGTTCCTTTATAATTATCATATTGTTTCATTAGGAGCTTCAGCAAAGTTGATTTTCCAGATCCACTGGGTCCCACAAGAGCATACTTTTCTCCTTTATTTAGTTTAATGCTAATATTACGTAAGTTCAGATGGTTCTCAGCATAACCAAAGGATACATCAGTTAGACAAACAGAATGACCAATTGATGTTTTATTTATGTATTCGATACTTACGTGTTCAACATCCATAATCTTTAACACTTTGATCGAAATATCACGCAATGATCTGATTTGAGTAATATATTGAATGCTCATATATACTGGATTAACAATTTTATTAGTTAACTGTACACAAGCAATCATATTACCTAATGTAATAGCTCCTTGGATAGATAAAAACTGCCAATTAAAAATACAGAAATAAACATAATCCCTCCAAATATATCACTCAACGAGCTGACAAAAGCATTTAATTTAAAAAATAAGTATTTATTATCTTCAACAGCCTTATTACTCTGCTGAAATTGTTGCTCTACGTGGTGTTCTACTCCATAACTTTTGATAACTGCAAACCCAGAAAAAATATCATTCATTTTAATCGTAAACTTCTCTAGAGCATTCGCGATATTTTTTTTATCAGACCTAATTCTTTTTTCAAACATACGTGGGATAAAAAAAGAGATTAATGCCATGACGAGTAACATAATAACAATACTAGGACTCAAAACAAACATCGCAAAAAGTGCTGCTAAAACGAAACTGCTGTGTTAATTAAAGAAAACATATTTTTCAAAAAAATCATCTTCAATCATTTTAATGTCATTATTCATGATTGAAATGTATTTTGCACTGTGACTGGAAGTGAATTGAGTATGACTCTTGTATAAAATATGTTGAAAAACGCTTTCTTTTAAAAACAACATGGTTTTGCGAAGATAAGAAGCTTGTAATAAATTAGACAACAGCTTTATAAAAGAATTTATAATAATAAAACCTAGAGCAATCAGAGCAACGGAAATAAATTGTTTTTCAGCCTGTGATATCACGCTGTCTATTAAACTTTTAAATATAAAGGCCAAATAGATATCGAGCAGACTAGCGAGACTGATCATAAAAATAGCGGCACATAACTTATACTTATGTTTAAATAAATACGAAGTCATTCCCCTGCCTCCATTTTTTAGCATGTTCCACATGAATTATACCTTAGATGGCTCCAATCTATTTGTGTGCTTTTTTCAATAAATTCAGTGTATAATGTGCCAAGCAGATTGATTTTCTATGATTAGGATAGTTTTTTTATATCTATCAGGTTGCCTACTACAAATAAAAAATCATAACTATTTACCGTACACTTCATATTTTTTAGAATTCAACATCAATGCGGCTAAACTGCCTGTAATTATGAAAACTATGAGATTCATTACAACTGAATTCCAATTAATGGTTTCACTGATATCAGGAAAAGTTGGTTGATTGGAAAAGATACTGACCGAGAGCATATTAGCATACTGTTTAAACGATTCCAATGAGGAGGTACCAAGAGCGTAATGCCATGCCCCTTTTCTAATAAGAGTAAATTGAATCCCGATGACAGCAATAATAGTCCCCGCCATTAATACATGACCTGTAGCGACCTTTTTACTCATCCATTTTGCTAAAGAAATAGCAAATCCCATCAATGCTAATCCACTTAACATACCAAAAAACTTGGAAGCAAATAAATACAAAATACATTCCAAAAGATTAGTTGAATGCATAACACGCGCATGATATAAGCCCTGAGGGTTGAAGAAAATTTCAATAAGAGTCGCGCCCCATACCATCATAATTCCTATTAAAAAAACGATTGATTTAATCAAGAAAAGATGGGATGTTTTAATCGGTAACATATGATTAAGTGTCATTTTACCTATAAAAAACTCATTATAGTAATCCATAAAGATATAGATGGGCAACAATATTCCAATAACCATATTGATTAGCAAATAAGTAAAGGCAAGTTCCTGATTATGATTTAATAAAAAATGAAGGCTAGATATACCACTTAAGATCGTTAATATCGCAAACACTGTGAAATGCCTTTTGACTTCCACTTTGAATATATGAGAAAGTAACATAATGATCCCCTTTTCAAATAATTTAGCCGCCTGTCCAATAAAGAAACAGGCGGTAAACACATAAGAACTTTAGCCAAACCAAACACAAGAACGCCAATTATCTACAAGACAATACGCAGGAGTTACTGAATTTTTAACCTGTTGGGGTTGTACGATCCACCGCATAGTAGCTCGCCTCCTTTTATTATAGTGTTCTATCAAATCATTTTAATTCATAAATTAGACTGGTGATTAAAGTTAAACTCAAGCATCTCTTCTAAATTATATTTAAATTCCCTGCATACAGGCTGCTTCTCTTCACTTTCAAATGCCTGTTGAGCACACCCGCCACCACATAATGGTAGAACATTGCAGCTTCTACATTTCTCAAATTTATAAGGCGAATAATCAAGCCATCTATTAGAATTAAGCTGATCCATACTAAAACTCCCACTAATATGACCTTCTAAATACTCATTATTTCCAACGGTATTCCAGCACTTCTGAATGTCGCCGTCAGGCTGAATAACAATAGAATTAGCTGCAATTGCAGCACAAGCCACAGGCTCATATTGAGGATAATAAGAAATATTCAAGTTTTTTTCTAATGCCTTCTCGTATAGTTTCAATATCACTTTTGAAAAATCTTTATTTGCATAACAAGAACTATTGCTGACACACCCACCCGCGCTATATTCAGTAGTTGCAGAAAAATAAATACTCACCTTTTTTTAAAATATTTGTCCTCCCATATACTCCATATACTCATCCATAGATTGAATATTATTCAAATCTACATTTGTTCGAAGCGTAATGTGAATAAAATCACATGAATCTTCGATATTTCTCATTATTTTATCAAAAGTCCCCTCTTGATTAGCCAGTATTCTCCTTTGATCGTGACTTGCTTTTGAACCATCTATTGTGATTTGAATTCTCTTAACACCTAACTCACTTAATATCTTAGCTCGTTCGACAGTGAGCAAGTAACCATTGCTTACCATGAAGTGAGCAACATTTATTTTATTTTCATCGGCAATCAAGTTAATCCGTTCCATAAGAATAGTGATTTTTTTAAATTCAAGTAATGGCTCTCCACCTGTCCAGTTCACAACAATGCGTTTAATATTTAGCTTTTTAATAGACTCTTCTATAAAAGTCAAAATTTCATTTTGTATTTTTTGAGAAAAGGAACTCTTACCTGATTTAGAAGTCAAATTTTCAAAACAATATGGACATCTAAAATTACAGCTGAAGGTGGGTAAAATCGTAAGGTTCAACGTTTGATTCTGGTATCTTGTTTCATTGAATCTATTCTCCATTTGATCCAATTCATTTATGGGCTCATTATATATGAACTTACCTTGCAATAACTGATCTTTTCAATACAATTGGCAAGATAATTAAGGTCTTTTTGGACAAAAGCATTATATAACTCTTTATGTATTTCTCCAAAACCACTTGATAAGCTGTTGTAAATTAAATATTTTTCTCCATCAGTTTATCCAATAGCAAGTACTCGTTGTAAGATGAAATTTGCAAGATTAATCCTCCCTTATAATTTGACCATGGATTTAAATATTTCTTCTATAGATTGTTTATATTCACTTTTTATTTCTTGTACATTCCCCTGTAACAGAACTTTCCCATCATTCACAAACGCTACATCAGTAAATAATTTTTCAACATCATTAATGAGATGAGTACTGATAATAATCGCGCTGGTTGGATCAAAATTTTCAATTATAATTTGTATAATCTTATCCCGTGTTGAAGGATCTACAGCGGCCAAGGGTTCATCAAGGACATACAGCTTCGCTTTTCTTGCAAAAGCCAAGGAAATACTTAACCTTTCTTGCATTCCTTTGGATAAAGATTTAATTTTGTCATTCACATTCAAGCCCAATGACTTTACCATGTGGTAGGCTTTATCACGTTCAAAATCAACGAATGAATGATCAAAAAACGCAATGGATTGCTCAACGTTCATCCATTGATAAAGAAATTCCCTGTCAGGAAGGTAAGAAACGATCTTCTTCGTTTCAAAACTAGGTTTGGAACCATTAATACGTATATCACCTTTATAATTTCTAAGCAGAGAGACAATTAATTTCATTAGTGTTGTTTTCCCAGCGCCATTTGGACCAAGAAGTCCTAAAATAGTGCCGGGCTTAATGGAAAGCGTCAACGAATCCAGAGCCTTTTTCTTCCCATATTTTTTTATAACACCGTGACAATCCAGTATGTGTTCCAATATCTCAACCCCTTCATTAAATCATATCCTTACAATAATCCTTATAAGATATCCTTTCCTCTCATATTTAACAAAACAAGTATCTTTATGACTGTATTGTACTATTTGTTTAAAAAAATCAACATATCGATTTTTTGGCAGAATTTTGTCGTAAATTCTGTGCTTTACTTATTCCATGACATTCACGATTTAAAATCGAGTTCCATCACATATCGTACATCCCCGTGAATATACTTAATAACCAACAAGGCCAAACTGTGCCGTGTATCCACTTGGGGGGTGCCTAACAATGCCGGAACCACGTCAGCCATATTCATTCGTCGTATCCCGCGAAGATTGGTCGCTGCATCGCAAAGGGTACCAGGACCAGCAACGTCATCAGCAGAAGGTCAAAGATGTGATTAAGCAAAATCTGCCTGATCTGATTACGGAAGAAAATATTATTATGTCGGACGGTCAGCAGATTATTAAAGTGCCGATTCGCAGTCTGGACGAATATCGTTTCATTTATAATTATCAAAAGCAGAAGCATGTGGGCCAAGGGGATGGCGACAGTCAGGTGGGAGATGTCATCGGACGTGATCCTGCATCCCAGAAGCCAGGCAAAGGCGAGAAAGCTGGCGATCAGCCAGGACACGATATTGTGGAAACGGAAGTTAGTATAGAAGAACTGGAAGATATGCTGTTTGAGGAAATGGAATTGCCGCATTTGCAGCAAAAAGATAAGGATCAAATCGAGGTTAAATCTATCGTGTTCAATGATATACGTAAAAAAGGTATGCAGGCGAACATTGACAAGAAGCGAACCATTCTCGAAAATTTGCGTCGCAATGCTCGCGAGGGCAATCCAGGCATACATCATATCAGTCCGGACGATCTCCGCTATAAAACATGGGAAGAGAAAACAATTCCCCAATCCAATGCAGTGATTATAGCCATGATGGATACATCAGGCTCGATGGGATCTTTTGAAAAGTATTGCGCCCGCAGCTTCTTTTTCTGGATGACCCGCTTTTTGCGTCGTCAGTATGAAAAGGTGGAAATAGTCTTTCTCGCGCATCATACCGAGGCTAAGGAGGTTACGGAGGAAGAATTTTTTACCCGCGGAGAAAGTGGCGGCACGATCTGCTCTTCTGCCTATTTGAAGGCGCTGGAGATTATTGACAAGCGGTATCCTCCTTCCAGTTATAATATTTATCCCTTCCATTTCTCGGATGGTGATAACCTGACCTCGGACAACGAACGGTGTGTAAAGCTAATCGAGGAACTTATAAAGCGGAGCAATATGTTTGGTTATGGAGAAGTGAATCAATATAACCGCAGCAGCACGCTGATGTCAGCCTACAAGAACATTAAAAAGGATCAGTTTATGTACTATGTCATTAAGGAAAAAGGTGAGGTATACCAAGCCTTACGTACCTTTTTTCGCAAACGGGAAGGGGGAACGGTGGGATGAGCACCAACCAGAAGGAGCTGGAATATGCGATATCAGAAATAATGGAGATTGCAGATGGATTCGGGCTCGACTACTATCCGATGCGGTATGAGATTTGTCCGGCGGATATTGTATACACGTTCGGGGCCTATGGGATGCCCACACGCTTCAGCCACTGGAGTTTTGGAAAAACATTTCACAAGATGAAGATGCAGTACGATTTTGGATTGAGCAAAATCTATGAGCTGGTCATCAACTCCAATCCCTGCTATGCCTTCCTGCTGGAAGGAAATTCTTTGGTGCAAAATAAATTGATTGTCGCCCATGTGCTGGCACACTGTGATTTTTTCAAGCATAACGCCCGCTTCTCAGCTTCCAACCGCAATATGGTGGAGAGTATGTCCGCCACCGCAGATCGAATCAGCAGCTATGAAATGGAATACGGCTCAAAGGCCGTGGAATCCTTCATTGACTCTGTACTGGCGATACAAGAGCATGTTGATCCACAGCTCATCAAACCAAGGCATCTGGATAAACAACGCTACATGGAGCTCAAAATCCGCGAGCAGAAAGAACCTGGAAAGCACCAGCGTCCCCCTGGGCCTTATGATGATCTGTGGTCACTGGATACGGTGAAGCCACAGCCGGATTCGACGGAAAGCGAAGGCATCCAGATTCGACAGTTCCCACCAGAACCGGAGAAGGATATCGTCTGGTTTATTCAGGAATTTTCAGAGGTGCTGGAGGACTGGCAGCGGGATATTATGACGATGCTGCGGGACGAAATGCTATATTTTTGGCCGCAAATGGAGACAAAAATCATGAATGAAGGCTGGGCCTCCTATTGGCATCAACGAATTGTCAGGGAACTGGATTTGACCGGGGATGAAACCGTTGAATTTGCGATGCTGAATGCTTCTGTCGTACAGCCCTCCAAGCAAAGCCTGAATCCGTACTATTTGGGGCTTAAAATATTTGAGGATATTGAAAAGCGATGGGATAACCCAACCCGTGAAGAACAGGAGCGACAAGGGTGCAAACCGGGCGAAGGACGCGCTAAAATGTTCGAGGTACGGGAGTTTGACTCAGACACCTCTTTTATACGCAATTACATGACCAAAAAACTGACGGAGGATTTGGATCTATATGTGTTTGAGAAACGCGGACCAGATTGGAAAATCACCGATAAGTCCTGGGAAAACATACGGGATCAGCTAGTATTTTCGCGTGTGAATGGGGGTTCCCCTTATATCGTCGTCGAGGACGGCGATTATCAGCATACAGGCGAGCTGAAGCTGAAGCACCAGTATGAGGGCATTGAGCTGGATTTAAAATATATGGAGCGCACACTCCCATATGTGTATCAACTGTGGGGCCGTGCCGTTCATCTGGAAACGATGGTTGAGGGCAAGCTTGCCCTATTTTCATACGATGGCAAAAAGCATCATCGCAAGTTTGTGTAGCCAGTTTGGTATGATTTAAAGATAAGGTGCAGTCCGGGACAGCGGATGTGCACCTTTTTTTATTACTTTTCCTTAAATTGAACGATGTAGCTTTGATTCAGCTGTTTTCCACCTTCTGAAATATTCTGGTACATGGATAAGAACCGAGCTGACGGGCTCCATACTGTAGGACTGTCATAGGATTGGATGTTGGTCGTGACCGGAGTTGTTTTCCCCGTAGACTGATCAAACACATACAACCCTCTCATCCCCTGCTGATCCTCATCGTAAATGGAAAAAGCCAGTTTGGACCCGTCGCTGGACCAGCTTCCACGGCTCATTAAAGTCCCTTGACCGACAGTCCCCTTCTCTTGACCCTGTCCATTCAAAATGACCATGCGGGCAGGTTCGGATGTGTTCCATTTTCGCTTTTCAATTGCAATCCATTTACCGTCGGGAGACACGGCAAAGGACATAGCGTCATTCGCAATGGTTACAGCTTGAGGGTGGTCGATGGTGAACCGATTCAGCACCGGATACCCTTGCTTATCATGGCCTGTATAAAATATGGCGTTCCCTACTTTTTCGACATGAGCGATCAGCTCAGAGCGGTTCGGGTCTTGAAAATTCATTTTTTTGGCCTTGCCGTCCAGACCGATCAGATATATTTTGCCGTCCGGTGCACCTGTAATCAGATGTTCTTTATCCCCCCAGCTTACTTCGTTAGACATATCCAGCTTACCTACCGGTGTAACCTTACCGCTGCTTAATTCAAGTATATAGCCCCGGATAACATATTTACTGCTGGTGCTGCCCTCGGTAAAAAAGACATGGCGCTGATCCGGTGATACCACAACCAGCAATTGCGGAGCCTTGCGATCCGGTAGCAAAGCCCGTTCCTTGCCTGTCTTTACATTATGAATCAACAGCCGGGTCTGTCTCTCCACAATCAGTTCTTCGTCGCTTAACCAAGACCTCGCGTAGACATCTCCCAGTTTGTCGATGGACGATACCACCAGTTCGTCCGTTACCTGTTGCCGGGCTGCATCGGTGTCAATCACCGTTAGCTGTTGTTCCGGCTTCGTACCAGACGATGGTTTGGCTTCCCCTGCGTCGTTCATTCCGCAAGCACTGAGCAATACAAGAGCTATTGCGCTCGTCGTGAGCAGTCCCGTGATTCTGTGTCGGAAAAGCCATGCTCGGGGATGATCGCCACAAGGGACGCCGTTCTTTTGAACGTGGTTCATTCTGTTTTTCTTTATCATGTCGTCATACGACCTCCTTGTTCACGATATCCCCAGCTTAATACCTTATCGTCTCATGAATACATCGGATTGTTTCCAAGTTGTAAACAAAATGCATTTCTATCTTTATAGCTAACAATTAGTCCGTTTACAGCGAGCTATCGGAAACCAACAAAGGCAGCTTAAGCGAAAATTCATTCCCTTGCCCATTTTCGTTGGCATCCTCTATCGCACCATCGCCCGAGGCCGTAAGATGCAGCTCTCCACCCATGCGCTCCGCCAGTCTGCGCGCCAGAGGAAGTCCAAGCCCCGTACCGCTATCCTGACGGGAACGATCACGGCTCAAGGTAGCAAACGGCTCGAAAATCATCTCCCATTTTTCCCTGGGAATCAACGGACCGGAATTGCGTACATACACGACCACGGTATCCCGTTCCACCCGACTCGATAACGTCATCCAGCCTCCGTCCCGATTGTACTTCACCGCATTATCCAGCAAATTCAGTACAATATGCATCAGATGCTTGGGATCGCCCCATACCTTGGCCGGAACAGTATCTATCGAAAAACGAAGTCCACGCTTCGCCGCTTTTCCCCGGATTCGGCTCCCAGCATCTTTGAGCAGCGAGTGCAACTCCACTTCCTCCGTATGCAATTCAAAATCATATTTATCCAGCACAGATAGTTGCAGCGAGTCCTCTACAAGCTCGTACAAGCGTTTCGTTTCTTTATGGATACTTTCTCTGGCTACACGCACCAGTTCAGGGTCGTCCCCATACATATCCAACAAATCAGCGTAAGCCTGGATAGAGGTTAACGGGGTTTTCAGCTCATGGCTAATATTGCCGATAAAAGATTTTTGCTGCTGCTCCAACTCCCTCAAACGCTGAACTGCTTCTTCCAGCCGGAGCTTTTCGTTCTCCAGCGCGGTAATGCTCTCCCGGATCACATGACTCATCTGGAGCATTCCTTCATCCAATCTTCCCAGCTCGTCCTGCCGTCGAAGTAATCTCGTTTCAAGATAATGCCCTTCCGATATCTGCTCGGAAGCGCGAGTCAATCGCCCGATGTCCCTCGTTTGGCGAATGACATAGCCCAAGCCCAAAATAAAGCTCAAAACCAGCACCGCACCGCCCGTCCATACAAACAAGCGGGCAATGGCCTGATAGAGCTGCTGCTGTGCTTCGATTGAGCTATGAAGCTGCGCCACTCCCAACAAGCCTTCCGGGCCTTGGAGCGGGGCCAAATAGATAATGGTGCTGCCTTCCGTAATGTAAGCAATCTTGCCTTGGAGCGCATAAGAAAGCGCCTGACTGACATCCGTTCTAAAAGCCAGCGGCAGCGAATTGCCAGCCTCATGTCCCTTACGATCATATAAAATAACGCGCATATTGCTGGATACGCCCAGCTCGACTGCGAGTTGGGGGGCCTGCTTCTTCATAAACGCTTCAGGCGATTTGCTTACTCCCAGCAGATAGGACTGCTTTACGCGCATTTCCACAATTTCAGCCTGACGCTTTAGCCCACGCTCCATTTGATTTGTCTGGCTGGTGCGAATCCCGGTAAGGACCAGCCAGCTCAGCACACCGACCGTAAACAGCAGCAAAGCTGCCAGCACCAGTGGAAATTTCCAACGCAGACTCAAGCCTGTACGCTTGCGTTTGCGCTTCTGCTGGTCAGTGGAGGGCAAGCTTCCTCGTTGATTGGATGCAGGCTCGTTCACGTCATCTTCTCTGCCTTATAGCCGATACCATACACGGTCTGCAATATCGCCTGATGTGGTTCAAGCTTCTTGCGCAGACGCTGGATATGGATATCCACCGTCCGTGTTCCGCCCGCATAATCGAAGCCCCACACCTGCTCCAGCAGCTCGTCCCGGGTGTACACTCTTCCGGCATGAGACACCAACAGCGCCAAAACATCAAATTCCTTGGGAGTAAGATCCAGCGCCGTTACCCCGATTTCAGCCGTTCGGCTGGACGGACGTACCCGTAACGGGCCAAGCACCGTTTCCGCTCCTTCTGGTGCAGGCGCTCCCTCTCGCTCCAGCCTCCGTACCAGCGCCTTGATGCGTGCAAGCAGTTCTCTCAGGTCAAACGGCTTGCTCATAAAATCGTCCGCACCCAGCTCCAGCCCCAATACTTTGTCCACGATGTCGTTTTTGGCAGTCAGTAATAAAATACCGATGCCCTTCCGACTTTCCAAACGGCGACACACCTCGTATCCGCCCAATTTGGGCATCATCACATCCAATACCAGCACATCCGGATGGAACAAACGCACTTTTTCCAATGCGTCCTCCCCATCAACGGCGGTTTCCACCAAAAAGCCTTCCCTTTTTAACGCATAGGCCAATGCATTCCGAATACTAGACTCATCGTCCGCTACCAGTATTTTTTTATCCATGCTCTTCCCTCCCCGCCCCAAGGCAAAGCGTCCGTCTACTTATGTTCCCGCAAATAATAATGAATCAGACAGGCATGGCATATAAACTGCTCACGTGGATCGTTAAGATCAAAATCTGTCATGTCGCGAATCCGCTCCAGTCTATATTTTACTGAATTACGATGTATAAAAAGATAATTCGCCGTATCTATCAGACTGCCCCTGCTCTCCAAATAATAAAATAATGTTTTAAGTAGATCGCTGCCATGTGACCGATCATATTGCTGAAGCTTTCCCAGCTTACGTTCGAATACATTGGAAAATTCCTCTGTGTCCATCGCTTCACCAAGCATATAATGCATCTCTATATCACCGTATGTGCATACACGTTGATCGGGATACAGCCGCTGCGATACCGTAATTGCACGTCGTGCCTCATTGTAGCTTTGGAGCAGCTCCCACAGCTTTTTGGCACTTCCGATGCCTATATAATAATCACCCGTGCCCAAAGCTTTTTCACTTACCCATTGCTTCAGCGTTTCAGCCCAGGATCGTTCCTGATCAGCGCTAGTCCCGTCATAATAATCACTTGAATTCAGCGTAGGCAAAAATAATACCGCCCGATTGGAACGAAACTCAATATGAGATACCAACCGCCGTCGGGTCGATTCCAAGCTCAGCAAGCCGGAAAGGATCTCTTCTGGCGGGGCCGTCGCACTTTCCAGGACAGCAACCTCCCAATCATAAGCCGGGTTAAATCCCAATTGACGCCCTCTTCGCTCAACCTCATGGCGCACCGGTACCGGAGGTGTCATTAGCTCGTCTATGAAATTCCCCCGAAGCCGATTCTCCGTATCTTCTACCGCCTTTTCACGCATTAATTCCAACGCCATCACCAGCCGTGCCTGCTCAATGCCAACCTGCTCCATATCATCCAGCTCATTGCGTGCAATGACCAGCCTGGCGACCGTGCGTTTATCCACATTGATAGGAAAATAACGAGAATCTTGTGCCTTCATCCAATCCCATCCTTGGGGTGAAGTGATAATAGCTTGACCTCCATTATCAAAGGCAACCGGAGCTTTCAGCAATTCCGCTATATTGTCACTAACAGCCTGTATGCCACTGTTCTCCAGAACCATTGTGGTTAGGGTTCGATAGATTCCTTCCGAGCGTCGCAGCAGCTCTACTTGTCGGTTGAGCACCATATCCATGACACGCTGTGTAATATCCGTATATGGGATATCGGCTGGAATTTCAATCATAGGAAGACCGCAGGCGTTGCTTGCCTCCAGCGCACTGCGGGGGATTTCCGTGAGAAAGCGGGTCGGCTTAATCGCAAGCGCAGCCGCGCCGCCCTGATGCAGCAATTGAATGATTTGACACAATACCTCAGGTTCATGACGAATGGAATAAGCGGTTGTCATCAACAATACACCTTCCCGAATCCAGCCTTTCAGATCGGGTACCTCCATAATGTCAATAAAACGGACAACCCGGTTTAGCCCTTGTTCTCCACTTAATACCTTTGCCTCCTTCAACTCGGGGATTGCCATGAGTTCCTGAACTGTTACACCCGGTATTTTCATAATGACAGACCACCCTGCTATTTATTTTGCATAATCCTTGCTTCATCTAATTTTTCAGGATAGTGTACCAAAAAAGCTTACAAAACAGAACCTTTTACCACTGGTTCATGTGTCTCCAATCCAGACCATTCCTATTTTTAGAGCTTAGTGGAACACAAATAAACCGCCCTTTTTTAAAAGACGGTTTGTTTCGATATTAAGCTATTTATGACAAGCTAAAGAATCTATCCTGCCTGTGCCTCATCATGATGGGACTGCCACCGTATCGAAGCAGCCGCACCAAGCGCTACAATCGGATCAATGGCTCGAATCCCCAGCGTACGCTCCAGCTCTGGTGCAAAGTTCATTGTTACAAAACCGGTGCAGGCCAGCACAATGACCTCAGCTCCCTTCTCTTGAAGCCGCAGCGCCGCTGCCATGGCAGCCTCTTTGCCTTGAGGAGTGTTCAAGTCCAGCGTCGTCCGTACACCCTCGGGACGCTCCGTACCGATATAGGACTCGCCCAGTATATGGCGAATTAATGGTGGAGCCTCGGCCAAAATGGTCAATACGCCGACACGGCTGGCCGATGTCAGTGCCAGATGTGCCGCGCAGGACCCGGGTCCATAGACAGGGACCGCTACTGCCTGACGAGTTTCCTCTAGCGCCGGATCAGCCGCGCAGCTAATACCGATAGACGTACAGCCCTGTTGAACGAGCTGTTGCGCGGCTAGCACAATTTTGGGCACGGCCTCCCGGTCCGTGATATCATCGTAGATTCCGTTCGGCTGATCGGGGATACATACACTGGTAACAGGCAGCCCGTAGCGCTGCTCGATGACTCGGCCGTGGAGGCCGATAGCTGCTTCGTCCTGCATGGTGAGCACTCTAATCATTCCAAGCATAATAATTCCCTCCTTTATCTCTCCAGCAATTGACCAGCCTTCATAATCAGACGATCATCCAGATATACATCGGTTTTTTGAACGACCCCGTCAATATGCACACCCGCAGCAACAGTTCCGCCAAAGGTATTATTGCTGCCAAAAGCGACATGGATCGTGCCGTAAACTTTCTCGTCCTCTAATACAACGCCCGTAATGCGGGCTTTATCATTCGTTCCAATACCGAACTCGGCCAGCATTCTGCCATTACCCTCGCCCAGCATATCCAGCAGAGGCTGCCCGGCTTCTCCTTCTGCGGCGATTAATCTGCAATCCAGTACAATAAGATCAGCATGATCTTTGAATTGTAAGGCAGCCTGCCGAAATTCCTCCGCACTGCCACTGTAAGGCGAGGCCGCTGCAAACTTGGGATTCAATCCGTAAGGACTGAATTTCAACTTGAGGTTATTCTTTTGCTCTTCGAGCGGTCCAATCAGTCCAAGTCTTCTGCCGCTGGACATGGCTTTAAGTACAGGCGGAAGCACATGATCCGGCTCGATTAAAAAAGCCGTTCGGGTATGCAATCCGGGAAATACACCGGTACAAAGCAGTAAAATAGTACGTACCCCCTGCTCCTCCATACGTGTGATTTTGTCCTGAAGCAGCGGCAGGATTTTTTCACGTGAAATGACCACCGACTCCCCGGTTGTCAGACGCGAGGTCAATACATATTCTCCCGGCGACGGCGCTAGGTGCTGTTGTATATAGTCTAATGAAAGCCCGTCCAGCGCACCTGCCTGCAGCAGCTCTGCCCGTCCTTCCAAGGCCCTTTCTACAATAGGGGCCACATCCGACCTCCCTGCCCTCGCTTCATTTTATTTTACGCTCCTGACGCTAAAGGGCAAGCCTGCGGCCTGCCCTGTTATGCATCGGCTATGACTTTTGAGCACTGCCTGCTGTCTGCAATATTTTCATAGAGCCGTACAACTCGGTGATTCGGGCAAATTCCTGCGGATCATAAAATATACACGTTCCGTTCGTAAATTCCTTGGCGGTTTCAATCGAAAATCTTACGGCAGTGGCAATATCAATCTCGTGACTTGCCCCTGTACCGCATCCCGGTACAGCCGCCTGTGCTGTAATCGCAACACCGACTACAGGTGCATCCGTCCCTACAGCAGGCTGTAAAATCGAATTAATATGATACAGGTCATTACCATACGGCGTGATATCCTGCGTCGTAACCGGAAAAGTAACAGGCAATTGTGCCGTAGTCTGTTCCATCAGGCGCAATAAATCCTCACTGACCCGCAAAATATAGCCTTCCTTCACCGTAGGTGAAATGGCGATTCCTTTATGATTAATGACACGATTTCCTTTGGTTGTATCTATGGACAAAATGGCTTCCATCCCCGGATCAATCTCATAGCGATTCATTTCCACAATATCCACAGGTGAATCCATAAATCAACCGGCTCATGCGGACGCGTAGGGGCATCCGGGCAAATGTGCGTGGTGACAACCACATCCCCCTTCAGTCTATCGCCCTTAATCTGCATATCTGCCAGTTTTAGCGCAGCCGCTACCGCAGCAATCGCTCCATCGGCATCGGACACGAGGCCAATTCGGGAGGGACGTGCGCCAATACCGCCCAGGCGACCAACAATACCGAATGTTGGTGCCGTACCTCCCGAGCTTTTACCTTCTGTACCGGGAATAAGCACATGGATAAAATCCGTGCTGCCCTTCATGCCGGTCACCTGTTTTACAGTTACCTCTATATCCTTGTATCCAGCAAAAAGCTGCTTCACTCGCTCTCCATTCACATAGGCGCTGTCCAGCGCTTCGAATACCGTTAATGTTTGTTGAAGTGCCATTGTTCCGTTCCTCCTGTATTTTTTATAAGTAGGACAGTATCGGTTTATGGATCATTTGCTCAATCAATTGCAGCAATTTGCTGTTAAACATGGTCGTGCTCAGTAAGAGTCGTTCCTTCGGTACTGCAATGACAGCTAGCCTCTGTCCTTTGTCTACGGCAGCTGTGATTACAGGTCTAGCTGTATCCATATCCAGTGTCATGACCAGGTCTGGAAAGGTGGCTAATCGTTCCCCGTCAAGCTCCAGAAACATGTACTCATTCCAGAAGGTCATTTCATAGGTCAGTCCGCTATCCGTTATGCGAACCACCCCGGCGTCAAAGCCTCCTGATGTTTCGAGCCGGCATTCAGCTACTTCACCTGTAGCGATAACCTTACCGCCCAGCTCGGCGGTTACAGCAGCAATCGCAGCCTCACCCTGGTGAGTCAGCATCGCTTCTCCGACAGCGATTGCCCGGGAAATGGCTCCCGGGGCGCCATTGGCTTTCGCATAAGCAGCTGTCACCGGATTCCTTGCGACTGCTACCAATCCTCCAGCTTCCACCGAGGCTTTACGAACCAGCGAAGCGGCATGATCCAGGGAACCTGTAATGCCCAATTCTATATAGTGCTCCCCGCGTCCGCCTACGGCAGCCTGATGGCTAACGTAATTCGGCAGCTCGGTTAAATTCATCGAGCCCATCGTTCCTGTAGGGTGAGCCCGTCCATTACATGCAAAATCCACTATCGGGATACCAGTCATGGCTGACTGAAACCAGCCATTAATCGTCGTTTCACCGCCATTTTCATTCGTGTGCAAAGCCCGGATGCCCTTTCCTGTCATAGAGGACACCATATTTAGGGCTTTTACATAATGAACGGGCTTTACATATTTGTCCGGCGCAGCCGGGGCACCAACGACAGCTACAGTGACGAAAAGATCGTCGTCTGAAAAAAAGTCTATGGGCACTAGCAGCGGTTGTCCTGCTTCAAGAGCCAGCTTTCCGATCCGCAGCCCTTCCTCGATCCAGCCTCCGCCGCCGCCACCCAAGACAGCACCGCCATAAACGGCATATTCAACAATCCTTTCATCCAGCTTTAAAGCGTCCATCTGCATCATCTCACTTTTTTAGTTTGAATACAGAGTTGAAGAAGTTATAAAGTGCATCCCCTGCGATAAAACCGGCAGCCAGAATCGTCATAGAAGAGACAGTCTCCTTTTTCCCAAAACGAGTTACGAGAAAACGGATCGCTATGCCGACCAGCACGGCCCAGCATGCGTTTGCTGTCGCAATCAACAGCCCTGTTGCAAACATGACGCCCAGTTGGCGTTTGGAACCACCGATGAGCTGGAGAATCGCTCCCGGAATCGCCCACAGCAAAAGCTGGCTTGCAATCCCCGGCGTAGCCCCGGCCTGAATCGTCGATACGTATACTTTATCAATCGGCGGCACCAGATTTTGTGCAAAATAGCTTGGGTAAGCCAAAGCGATCGTCACCAGCGCAACCGCAAAAGCGATCAGAGCCGTTATATACTGCTGCTTCCTGCCTTGCCGTTCCAGCTCTTTATCCTTGCCATTGCCACGCAGGATATAGCCTGTTTTCAAATCAAATCCCATGTCAGCAAAGGCAGGACCCGTAGCTGCGCTAAACCCGGCCAGAAGCGCCAGCGCCACGGGTGGAAACCCGATCATCATTCCGCTAAGCAAAGTGATAAAAGCAACTGCAAAGGCAGGAAACCAACCAGAATACATAGCCGCGATACCGACGATAATTTCATGCACAAACGCAGCAAAGGCTGCAAATACGATAAAGCCGATCAACATACCTACCGACATGTGTGTAACCAATCCACCGATAATGGCGATCAGCAGCGAAATAACCAGATAAGCGATAAAACCGAGTCCAAGCGTACGACGGGCCTCTGCAATTGGACGAGTGTATTCCGCATCCGAGGCTTTATCCGCAAGTATGGCTGTGCCGCCCTTTTTCTTCCCGGAAAAGCCAAACACGAGTATAGCAGCCTGAATTAACGCTACAATCCCTGCCCCGATCATCACACCATGGGCGATGTAGAGCGCATTAGCATCAATCTGAAATAATGGCATGGAATATTGGCGAATCAATAGACCGACCCCAAACATGCCCAAATATTGCCGATAAATGCGACCCCAAAGGCAGACATCGGGATGCTCAAATAGGAGCCGACTCCCCCGATTAGTGCCCCAATGCCTAGCAAACCGGCACGTTTGCCTCCTTTATCTCCGGCTTTGATGGACTCCGCCGTTGCAACGCCCGGAGCCCAGGTGCCTGAGGCTGGAAACAGCTTGGAATCAAAAATTTTATAAAGTATCGTCGCATCTGCGAACATGGCTAACGCCGCTCCCAGCAGCATCGGTACAACCAAATCAGGCGTTCCCATAAGATAGGGGATTCCAATAGGAATCAGCAGGCTATTGGCCGCCCCGAAAGTAGCTGAGGAAATGGCGGTTTGTACCAGATTTTGACGATGAACAGACTTATACCGTAAAAACCAGTTGACCGGAATACGTGCAATCAACATCGCCACTAATGCTCCGATAATGGCCGTATTCGGAGTCACACCCAGGCTGGTTACAATCTGCATCCCGATAATTGCCCCCAAAATGCTTGTAGCTACAATCAGAATAAATGCAAAAGGCTCAAACGTTGTCGGGTGACGCTTTTCTTGTTCGTTTTCCATATGACCCTCCTACGGCTTAGACATGTTGTATTTCGTCCCTTAAATAGGTTTAACTCATCTTACTGCAACTTTCCTCCCATAAACAATGTCCATCTTGACCAAAACAATGTCTTGTTTATTGTGCTTTAACGATAAAAAGACAAGTATAGAGCGTTTTCATTGAATTATATCCCTTTTAAATGTCACAAAATATGACATGATTTAAATTTCACATTCCCTCCAAGGATTTCGTTTGGCGATCAACCAAGGTGGTGGAAGTGTATATATTCGGTATGTGCAGCCCCTTAAAACCGCACCTATTACCTCATTATGAATAGACTGATAACTAACAGAGGATTATCTTTTTCATTAATCTCAAGTCAAGTGAGGTTCTTATGGCGAAATCCTATACCAAAGCACAAATTCGCAACATTACCCGTCGTTTTGGCCTGATTCCGTTAAAATCTAGCTTAGTCTCGTCACTGTACCGCAAAAATGCAGTAATCCAAGTGAAAACGAAAAAGGGAACTTATGCATTAAAACCCTTCAGCCGCACTAAGATGGTTCGTTCAAATACGATTCAACAGATGAAGCAGGCTGCAAGCATGATCAATTTGTTGAAAAAGAGAAAGTATCGCTACATGCCCACGTGGCTTCCGACACATTCCGGGAAGCTATGGACTTTACATCAAGGAACGCCATTTTATGTGAGTCAGTGGATCAAAGGGCGGGGATTGGAGACTGCTGAAGATTTTGAAAAGCTTGGATGGGCACTTGCCACGCTTCATACCAAGTCCATCGGCGTGCATCGGATTGGAAGAGTGAAATCCCCTACACTTCAGCAGTTGCGGGTATGGAAAAACCAGGATCGTCTTTTTCAAAGAAAAATAAAACAAATCAGCCGTCATGACACAAAATACCGGAACTGGTACAATGCTTTCGGCAAAGACTCCAAACGTTTATCCAGGCGGGCATGGAAGGATTTGCAAGACACCTCCATTATTAAGCTGCTTCAGAAGGAAAACCGTTCCCCCTCTTTGATACACAGTGACATCACGATCCCTAATGTCATTATTTCTGATGGTGGTCAGCTCAAAATCATTGATTGGGATCGGGTTAAGGTCGGCTCAGTCTATGCGGATCTGGCAAAAGCCCTTATGAATACAACCCAGTTCAATCCTGAATTTGTGAAATCATTTTTGAAGGGATACCAAAAACGTAAGCCACTAAGCCGAACCGAACGAAAAATAGTAACAGCCCTGTATAAACTGCCACGAGAAGCGTGGCATGCCTCCCTGCACCCCAATCGCTCAAGAGACCGCGAGATCCTGGATCATTGGCATCAATCGTGGCCCCTTCGTTTGCAAATCATTCATGTTTTGCAGGAATGGGTCCAAGCATAAGAGAAAGTGAGGATCAAAATGTCGATTTTATCGAACGTTGAGCAGATGTACGGAATCAAAATTAAACGTAGTCGTCAAAAGAAGGACATCCTCAAGATTGAGACCGCCAACATGACTTATTGTTTAAAACCCTACCATTTCCCTGAAGAGGAAATTCGTTTTATTACACGTGTGTTGTCCTTCCTGGATGAGCGCGGGTTTACCCGTAGCCAAAAGGTTTATCCGACGGTGCAGCGAGCCGCTTATATGACCCATGAAGGCATTTCGTATACGTTAACCAATTGGGTTGATGGACGAAGACCAAAATTTACAAAAAAAATAGATTTCAAAAAGGGAATTTCCACCTTAGCCAAATTTCACTCCAGCGCCGTAGGCTTTCCTGTCGACGAAGCTCCGGCAGCCAGAATACGTTACGAAGCTTTAGGTGATGAAATTGCTGGATACAAAAAACGCCTTAGTCCCTACAGAGGCACAGCACATCTCGTAGCTCTCTGTGAAGAAGTGTCGAATTATTTACAGCAGCCCAAGGTTCGAGAAGCAATCGACTCGGAGCAAAAAGCCGCCGCCTTTATACATGGCGATTACAACTATCCCAATCTGGTTAAAGACAGACAGCTCAGGATCCATTTAATTGATTTTGAAAATTGCTCCCTGCATGTAAGAATGAAAGACCTGTCCCATCTTCTTCATCGAAATTGTCTTTGGAACGGGACAAAGATGCTGCGCTCGATCGACTACTATCAGCGATTTCGCCCATTAAGTACCCGTGATTTACATTTGCTTCACGCGCTTTTAATCTCTCCTTATCACGTGGTCCGCAACATCAGAATAGGCGGCATCCGTTCTGCTAAGCACGTTATTCCATCTTTAGCGCAATTATACAAATACCGACGGGTGCTTAGAGCGCTGCTATAATTCGCACAATTGGAGCCAGGCAAGAAACAGAGCAAGAAACAGACCTAACCAAACGGTCTGTTTTTTTATGCTCTGATATCTATATACGCGAAAAGTGTATGTCACCAAACCGGATGTATCTGCTGATTGTACCGGTACACTTGAAGATTATAGCATTGTACTCAGCACATTCTCTTACTACAATGATGCTATAACTCAAGGGACTTTGCTCTAAAGAGGGGAATTTGAAAACTAATCATTGAGGTGAATGCGGTATGTATTTGATGACAAAAGAAGAAATAAAGGCTTATCTTAACAGAATCGGAATTCAAGACATTCTGCCGCCTACCCCATCCTTTTTATTTGAGCTGCATAAGGCCCATGTGAAGCATCTTTCGTGGCAAACGCTGGACATTTTTGCAAGAAAACCGGCAGCTATTGGCTTTCAAGAATCTGTTCAACTGATTTTGCAGGGGAGAAGTGGTTACTGTTTTCATCTGAATGGTGCGTTCAGCACCCTACTACATTCACTGGGCTACAAGGTCTGCCTGCATCGAGCCGGGGTTCAACCTCTGGGAGCAGAGCCACGCATCAATTCATTTCATCTTGGGCTAACCGTGCACTTGCCAAATGAGCAGCACGAAGATGAAGTATGGATTGTTGATGTCGGTTTAGGCGATATGCCCTATGAACCTGTCCCACTCCGTATGGGTACTTATGAACAAGCTCCTCTTCAATATAAGGTTGCGGAGTCCGGGGTTGCTGCAAAAGGCTGGCGGTTAGAGCATGATTCGCTTGCTTCATTTGTTGGGGTTGATTTTGATCCTACAGTTGTTCAGAATTTGGAGGAGTTTATGCCAAAACATCATTTCTATAGCCGCTCAGCAGATTCTCCATGGTTCAACCTGTTTTTGATTCGGCAAAGACAAGCCTTAGAGACGAATGAGCTAAGAGGCTGCATATGGAAAAAACACGGGCTGAACGGATTGGAAAAAATAGAGCTGAATCATAAATCGCAGTGGCTGGAAGTGTTGGCAGATGTTTTCGGCGAGCCGCTCGTTCATTATAGTCGCCAGGAACGGGACGATTTATGGAAAAGGGTATTTGCGGCTCATGCCGAATGGAAGAAATCGACCATTTCCTTGTAGGTACTACGCTCTTCCTCGGTTGCTGCTGATTGGACCGCCATGGAGGGAGAGCACTGTCACCATTCTATCATCCTCTTACACCTATATTATTTCGCTGGGATGTTGAAGCATTTCCAACTCCTTCACCGTACTGTTCATCCGCTCAATTTGCTTAATCTCGCCGCCCAATTGTTGTACCAATTCCTCTGTATGTTCCTGGGAAGAAGCCGTGTTACACGCACTCTCCGCGATATTATCTGTATTTTCCCTAAGCTCGGCAATCATTCCGGTCAAAATTTTGGGCAATTCGGGAATACACCTGCCCCACAAAAAGACGGTGCGCTATAAGCTGCTCATCTATTTTTCCATCTGCAAGAGAAAGCCAGTATCATCGACATGAATCATAATTTCCTCCAACCAAAATAGTTTACATCGATTTAACATTATCATATTTATCGGCTTACTTTTTACAAAATGTTAAAAAGTTAGAGAATCAATTGTAATTTTTCACACATTACAATCATAAAAGCCCCTTGTGATACCTCCCCTCTGATAAAAAAATCCGGCAGCACCTGAAACTTCCTGTGCTTACCGGATTTCCACATATGATGTACATTGATCGGACTGTGCTGTCTGCTGTCCTTGCTTACCTCAAATAGCTACCGATTTAAGAGACTGCCTACATACCGCAACAAATCGTTAGCGCTGGCCCCTGTGTAGCCGTGCTCCTCAATCAGCCGCTTAATGACCTCATTCATCCGTTTAAGCTGGTTCGCATCAGGCGTTTTGGTCGAGGTCGTAATCTTCACAATATCTTTCAAATCCGCAAACAACTTCTTCTCAATTGCCTCTCGCAGTCGATCATGATGATGATATTCAAACTTCCGCCCCTTACGCGAATACGCAGAAATCCGGATTAATATTTCCTCGCGGAATGCCTTTTTCGCATTTTCGGACACCCCGATCTGCTCCTCAATCGAGCGCATAAGCCGTTCATCCGGGTCGAGCTCCTCATCCGTGAGCGGATCACGGATTTTAGACCAATTGCAAAAGGCTTCGATGTTATCCAAATAGTTGTCGAACAGCGTCTTGGCTGATTCCTCGAAAGAGTATACAAAGGCCTTCTGTACTTCTTTTTTCGCCAACTCGTCGTATTCTTTACGGGCCACGGAAATAAAATTCAGATAGCGCTCCCGCTCTTCCTTTGTAATGGAAGCATGCTGATCCAGACCATCCTTGATCGCTCGTAAAATATCCAGGGCGTTGATGGACTCCACATTTTGCTTAATTAGTGCGCTGGAAATACGATTAATGACGTACCGTGGATCTACCCCGGACATGCCTTCCTCGAGAAATTCATTTTGCATCTCCTTCAGGTCGGCTTCCTTATAGCCTTCGACCTCTTCACCGTCATACATGTGCATCTTTTTGACCAAATCCATCCCCTGCTTCTTCGTTTCTTTCAAGCGGGTAAGCACGGAGAAAATGGCAGCCGTTCGCAGCGCATGAGGAGCGATGTGAACATGCCGCATGTCACTTTGCTCAATGAGCTTGGCATAAATCTTTTCTTCCTCCGACACTTTCAGGTTATAAGGAATCGGCATTACAATCATCCGCGACTGCAATGCCTCGTTCTTTTTGTTCGCAATAAAGCTTTTATACTCCGACTCATTGGTGTGAGCCACGATCAATTCATCCGCACTGATGAGTGCAAACCGTCCGGCCTTGAAATTTCCCTCTTGGGTCAGAGACAATAAATTCCACAAAAATTTCTCATCGCATTTCAGCATTTCCTGAAACTCCATCAGTCCGCGATTCGCTTTGTTCAGCTCTCCGTCAAAACGATAAGCACGCGGATCGGATTCCGAACCATACTCCGTAATCGTGGAAAAGTCGATACTGCCTGTCAAATCAGCAATATCCTGAGATTTTGGATCAGAAGGGCTGAACGTACCTATGCCAATCCGGTTTTCTTCCGATATAAATACCCGTTCCACTCGCACCTTTTCGATATCGCCATCAAATTCCGTACGCAATCTCATCTGGCAGGAGGGGCAGAGATTACCTTCAATACGTACCCCCAACTCCTTTTCAAATTCAGGGCGCAGCTCATGCGGAATAAGATGAAGCGGATCTTCATGCATAGGGCAGCCCTCTATGGCGTACACGGCTCCCTGATCCGTTCTCGAAAATTTCTCCAGCCCACGTTTCAGCAAAGTGACCAGCGTCGACTTGCCCCCGCTGACGGGTCCCATTAAAAGCAGGATACGCTTGCGCACATCGAGCCGTCTGGCAGAGGAATGAAAGTATTCCTCTACCAGCTTTTCCAACGCACGATCCAGCCCAAAAATCTCCTGCTCAAAAAACTTATATCGCTTATGTCCCCCAACCTCTTCTACACCAAAAGATTCAATCATCTTATAAACCCGTGCATGAGCAGTCATCGCCGGCGTCGGGTCTTTCTTGAGTATCTCGATATACTCTCTAAAAGTGCCGTTCCAGGCCAGACGGTTGTTTTCCGCCCGGTACTCCGCAACGCGTTCAAAAATATTCATGCTCGGTTCCTCCCATGACTGCGTAATGACTATCCTCCACTCCTGATGGTAATGGCTACACTCGTCACGACTTTCAGGATATGATCTAATCCCCCTAAAAAAAGTGTAATACATACCTATGCAGATTGATTTCAGAATTGACCTATTTTTTGTGTGCTAAAATATACAACAACAACGCGGACCTGACGCATTATGGTACAATATAAGCTCGGAATAAGGGGATAAAGGAGCGGGAGAAGCAATGGCGGTTCGGCATGAGACGGAGCTATATGCTCCGATCAAAGCCTTTTTTGAAAGCTTGGGATATGAAATTAAAGGAGAGGTGCGCAACTGCGATTTGGTGGGTATCAAGCCAGAGCAGCAGGAGCCACTGATTGTGGAGATCAAAAAGACGTTTAATCTGTCGCTTGTGCTGCAAGGCATGCAGCGTTTGAAGCTAACCAGCAATGTATATGTGGCTGTAGAACGAAATCGTGCAAAAAAAGGGGCTGTGAATCAACGCTGGAACGAGCTGGTTGGATTATGCCGTCAATTGGGACTTGGCTTGCTTACCGTCACCCTGTTTAAGACCAAGCCACCGCTTGTTGAGGTACTGTGCAAGCCTGAAGGCCCTAACCGTGATGAGCGCAAAACGACAGCGATCCGCCCCGGCTCGCGCAAGGAGAGACTGCTGCGGGAATTTCACGCGCGCAGCGGTGACTACAACACAGGCGGCAGCACCCGGCTCAAGCTGGTCACGGCCTACCGGGAAAAAGCGCTGCGTGTAGCCGCAGCCTTGCAGGTTCTGGGG
>NZ_ASSB01000041.1:0-397 GCF_000520755.1 Paenibacillus sp. 1-18 | reverse complement strand
ATTGCTGCCAGTGCTGACGGATTGGAAGGAAGCCGTTGCTGAAGCGGATCAACGTCAAAAGGCTGCCGAAGAAGCTGCGGTTCAGGCTGCATCAGCCCAGGAGGCTGCGCTTGTGTCTGCACAAGCCGACGAACAGGCCCGGCAAGTACTGAGCGTGGAGGAGCCAAAGCTGCTGCTTCGGATTGATCAGCTGGAGCAGGCACTTCAACTGGAGCGTGATACGGAAGTATTGCGCACCGAACGAGAACGTCTGGCGGCAGAGCTGGTACAAAGTGAGCAAACCCTTGCTTCATATGGCGAAGGACTCGCCAAGGAGCAAGAGCTGCAGGCACGAGGCTTGAAGCGCCAGCAGGAGCTTCAACAGGAGTTAAAGCAAAATGAAGTGCGGGCAGATGAG
>NZ_ASSB01000040.1:0-708 GCF_000520755.1 Paenibacillus sp. 1-18 | reverse complement strand
ATATTGGGAATGCTGAATTCATTAAATCCGACCATCCGCGGCACGATCTCCAGCTTGGCTAATTCAATCATGTATGCTGCGACAACGCTCGGTTCTTGGGTCGCAGGCCTGATTTACGCGACTTTTAACGGTTTTTCCGCCGTAGGCATGTTTGCGGCTATATGCTTTGCCGGTTCGTTGTTATCTTTCATATTCAGCGGTATTTTGACCAGTCACGCGAAAACAAAGAAGGAGTTTGCATCATAAATGCATAGAAGAAATTCATATGGATATTCTAAATCTTTCAAAATTCAACATCCTAAGTATTAGTGAGAATGAATTTGATTTTCTAATACAAGTGGTGACGAACTCTCCACCTTTGGCTTGCCCTCATTGTGGATGTATAGCCAACCTCTACAAACACGATATCAGGGAACAGATCTGTATGGACTTGCCTATTCACGGCAAGCGTGTAGGCCTTCTTATAAAGCGTCAGAGGTATCGCTGTAGAGACTGCAATCGAACCTTTTGGGAACACTTAGACCACACCATAGACGAAAAGCGAAACTGTACCAAACGATTATTGTCTTATATAGAGAAGCAAAGCCTTAAACGCACGTTTGTCAGCATATCCGAGGATGTTGGATTGCATGAAAAAACGATACGTAACATCTTTCGTGATTACATCAATCGTCTTAAAGAAACGCATCGATTTGAAACTCCTAATTG
>NZ_ASSB01000039.1:0-2149 GCF_000520755.1 Paenibacillus sp. 1-18 | reverse complement strand
GAAGAGCATCCAACTCGGAGGCGTTTACGCCAAGGATCATACGTTAGCGTACGATATGGCAATATGTTCCTAAGTAAGCCGGACCCGCCCGTTACAGCGGAGCAAAGTGGATTGGAGAGCGATGACATCTGTCATGCTGTCCGGTCAATTTGGGTGACACCGCGAGATCAAAGCGCTCCTCGTCCCATATGGATGAGGGCGCTTTTTGTATTTTTATCCGAAAGGGAGTGCGGTGTCATGTTGAACATCAAATGGATCAGAGAGCATCAGGAAGAGGTTCAGACAGCAGCAGACAACAAAGGAATGCCAGTATCGGTGGCAGAGCTGCTGACCTTGGATGATCGGAGAAAGCAGCTGCTTCAAGAAGTGGAACAGCTGCGCCAGACGCGTAATCAGTGTAGTCAGGATATTGGGGCGTTGATTCATGCCGAAAAGAGTGAGCAGGCAGAGGAAGCAAAGCAGCAGGTCAAAAAAAATAACGGACAGCTAGAACATCTGGAGACCCCGCAACAGGAAGTCGAGGAACAGTTTCAGCAGCTCTTGCTTCTGATGCCTAATATCGTATCCCACGATACGCCACGGGGCAGATCGGATGAAGACAATGTAGAACTGGAACGGATCGGAACAGTACCCGACTTCGGATTTGAACCGAAGGATCATATGGCACTCGGCCAGCTTCACAGCCTGATCGACGTTCCCCGAGGCGTCAAAACAGCCGGAACCCGGAATTACTACCTGACGGGAGCGAGGGTTGCATTGCACCGGGCTGTGCAGCAAGCTTGCAGTGGATCTGCTGACTGAACGGGGATTCCAGCTGCTGGACGTTCCGCTAATGGTACGCTCGGAGGCAATGCGCAGCACCGGCTTTTTCCCACTTGGGCTGGATCAGACCTACCGCATCGCAGGGGAGGATCAATGGCTTGTGGGTACTTCGGAGGTGCCGCTCGTCGCGTATTACAGCGGTGAAATCGTAGATGTCACGAACCCGATCCGGCTGGCGGCTGTATCGGTATGCTTCCGCAATGAGGTCGGCTCAGCCGGAAGAACAGATGACGACTATCGTGTCGTTCAAAACGATCTATCGGTGGATCTATGCAGGACGCCTGGCTCAGGTCCGCGAAGCAAGTGAGAACGAATAAAAACGGTATTTAGCTCGTTTTCAAGTGATGCTTACCCACCTATCGCATCCTTAACCTTTTGGCTTAATCAGCAAGGCTGCCAAAAATGAGAAAATAATGGCTGCCGAAATACCTGCGCTGGTGACCTTGAATATACCGGTAATGACTCCGATCCATCCGTCTTTCTGTAATTCCTCTAAAGCGCCGTGAACCAGAGAGTTTCCAAAACTAGTGATTGGAACGGAAGCTCCAGCTCCGGCAATTCTAACGAGCGGGTCATACAAGCCAAGTCCATCCGCGACTGCTCCCAGCACGACGAGTAACGTCATGGTATGGGCTGGAGTCAGTTTAAACACATCGAAACAAAGCTGTCCGAAGACGCAAATTGCGCCCCCTACAAGAAAGGCCCATAAAAAAATCATGTCAGATTCCCCCTCCTGATTCAATCGCTACAGCATGCGCGATACAAGGAATACTTTCTCCTTGTTGAAACGAAAGCGGCGATAAGAGCGCCCCTGTAGCAACAACAAGCATACGTTTGATTTCTCCCATTCGCATGCGTTTCATTAAATGACCGTAGGTGACAACGGCCGAACAGCCGCAACCGCTTGCCCCCGCCTGTACCATCTGAGTATCATAGTCGTAAATCATCATGCCACAGTCGGCATACTCCGTTTGATGAATCGGAATGTTATGTTTTTCAAACAATTTGCAGGCAATCTCATAGCCTACTTTGGCCAGATCTCCTGTGACGATCAGATCATAATAACCGGGCTCGATTTGTAAATCTCGAAAATGAGCTTGAATGGTGTCAACCGCAGCAGGTGCCATGGCCGCCCCCATATTAAACGGATCCGTAATCCCCATATCGATAACTCGGCCAATTGTCGCTGACGTGACGACAGGTCCTTCCCCTTCCTGCGAAACGATCGCTGCACCGGCGCCAGTGACGGTGTATTGGGCAGTTGGCGGCTTTTGCGAACCGTATTCTGTCGGATACCGGAACTGCTTCTCTACGCTCGAATTATGGC
>NZ_ASSB01000038.1:0-1781 GCF_000520755.1 Paenibacillus sp. 1-18 | reverse complement strand
GTGATGACAACGGAATGGTTTGTGTACGGATGAAAGGAATAGAACTGCACATAACGGATGAAGGTATAGAGCAGAGCACCAATAAGAGTAGTATGAACGATTCTACCAAACCTTTGGAATCAAGTGATGAAGCGTATCAGAATTTAACTGCAGCATCTATAAAATACCTGAGCGGGCTGATGTCGGAGATTACAAAAATTCCTGTAAACAGGTTAGAGGCTGATGCACCCTTTGACCAGTTGGGTTTGGATTCAATCATGATTACCAGGCTTAACCAAAAAATAGAGCAATGGACTGGAAAGCTGGATGCTACTTTATTTTATAAATATAACAGTATCCAGGCATTGGGGAATTACTTGACGGAAAACTATCCGGATACGGTTTCTAAGTTGGTGGACAGGCCAATAATAGAAGAACCCAATTATGAAGTGCCTGCATATGTAAAAGAAATACCTGAACTTGCTTCAATACGTTCCGCGAAGGCTACCCGAAACCGTAAATTTTCATCTGTTAAAAATAATAATGAGTATATTGATATTGCTGTAGTTGGGGTGGCTGGAAGGTATCCAAATTCCAGTAATATAATGCAATTATGGGATAATATATATAACGGCAGGGACTGCATTACAGAGATTCCTTCAGACCGTTGGCCTCTGGAAGGATTTTATGAACCTGACCGGATCAAAGCCGTTGAAAGAGGGCTCAGTTATAGTAAATGGGGAGGATTTTTAGACCATACTGACTGTTTTGACCCCTTGTTTTTTAATATTTCTCCAAAAGATGCGATGTTTATGGACCCGCAGGAACGACTGTTCCTGGAAGTAGCCTGGGAGTGTATGGAGGATGGAGGATATACACGGGAATCGTTAAAAAAGAATGGATATGGAAATCGTATCGGAGTATTTGTAGGCGCAACGTTCAACAACTACCAGCTTTATATGGCAGAAGCAGCATACCAGGCCGGTCAGGATATGTTTATGGCGAACAGCCAGATCTTTTCGATTGCTAACCGTGTCTCTTATGTTATGAATTTTACAGGCCCAAGCCTGACAGTAGATACTGCCTGCGCATCCTCTCTCTATGCAGTTCATTTGGCTTGTGAAAGTATCCGTAACGGACAATCAAAAATGGCAATTGCCGGTGGAGTGAAT
Source organism: Paenibacillus sp. 1-18 (assembly GCF_000520755.1). Classification (NCBI taxonomy): domain Bacteria; kingdom Bacillati; phylum Bacillota; class Bacilli; order Caryophanales; family Paenibacillaceae; genus Paenibacillus; species Paenibacillus sp. 1-18. The sequence continues at coordinate 630 of NZ_ASSB01000038.1, read as the reverse complement.
TTATCTCTTCACCCAAGCAAGTATATTACACTATCCCAGGGGCAATTTAATGCTGCTGATGGCAGATGCCGGGCATTTTGTGAAGGCGGTACAGGTTATGTTCCGTCGGAGGCTGTAGGCGCAATTTTCTTGAAGCCGCTGAAGGATGCCATAAAAGATGGGGATCAAATCTATGGTGTTATCAAAGGAACTGCTGTCAGTCATGGGGGAAGAACAAACGGGTATACCGTACCAAGCCCTGTCTCACAATCTTTGGCAATAGAAGAGGCTCTGCTAAGAAGTGGATTCGGCCCCCGTACAATTAGCTGTATTGAAGCCCATGGAACAGGAACTGCTTTGGGAGATCCGATTGAGATAACCGGGCTGACGGATGTCTATAAAAAATATACAAATGAAACAGGATTTTGCGCTATTTCCTCTATTAAATCGAATATTGGACATGCAGAAGCTGCTGCGGGAATTGCGCAGGTTACAAAAATACTATTACAACTGAAGCATCAAACACTTGTAAAAAATATAATGCACGGGGAAGGTCTGAATCCAAATATTGATTTTTCTAAAACTCCTTTTGTTGTACAGGAGAAGACAGAACATTGGAAACGGCCGGTAGTGGATGGACAGGAGGTTCCA
>NZ_ASSB01000037.1:0-10451 GCF_000520755.1 Paenibacillus sp. 1-18 | reverse complement strand
GCCCGCCGATCCGCTTGTAGGATCTGTAATGCTTATCCCGAAATGGGACCCGGCTGTTATACAAAAAAATATCGTTTCCCCGTCGTCGACAGACCGCTTGGTCATTGCAGGTGGCACTGACTACGACAGACAGGCCATTCGGGCACATTATCCTGGGGCGCATTTTTTGGAGCTTCAAGCGCACGATTCCATAGAAACAGTTGCCTCAAAGGTAGAAGAATATGGAGCCGTTGATCATATTCTGTGGATTGCACCCAACGTTTCCGTCGAATCGGTGACGGCCGAATCCTTGATCAAGGAACAGGTGCAAGGAGTCCTTCTCTTCTTTAGAATGGTCAAAGCGATGCTTCTATTGGGGTATGGAACGAAAAAGCTAGGCTGGACAACGATAACCACCCAAGCTCAGCCGATGGATCAGGACGATACAGTCAACCCGACTCATGCGAGTCTCCATGGGCTGGTAGGCACCATGGCCAAAGAATATCCGAATTGGAAAATCCGTATCATGGACCTGCAATCCGATGATGGCTGGCCGTTATCCGATATATTTATGCTGCCCTCCGACCGGCAGGGACGGATGTGGGTTTTCAGGAACGGGCAGTGGTACCGTCAGCATCTGATCCCATTCAAGCAGACTTCTGGATTAAAAGGACAGACGCTTTGCAAAACCGGAGGCGTCTATGTGGTCATCGGGGGCGCCGGCAATATCGGAGAGGCTTGGAGCAAGTATATGGCCTATACCTACCAGGCCCAAATTGTGTGGCTGGGCAGAAGGCAAAAGGATGCGTCTATCCAGGCCCAATTGGACGGATTTGAAGGCCTGGGACCTGTTCCATGCTATATCTCGGCGGATGTAGCAGACGAAAGGGCGCTGCAGCGGGCGTATGAGGAAATAAAGCAGCGGTACTCCAGAATAAACGGCGTGGTCCACTCTGCCATTTCATTTTTGGAGAAGGGGCTGGAAGATTTAACGGAGGAAGAGCTCCGGTCAGGGCTTTCAGCCAAGGTTGATGTAAGTGTACGCATGGCCCAAGTCTTTCAAAATGAGCCGCTGGATTTTGTACTGTTTTTCTCTTCCATGATTACCTATGTAAAAAACCCGGGACAAAGCAGCTATGCTGCCGGATGTGCTTTTAAAGACGCGTTTGCGCATCGTCTTTCGCAGGATTGGCATTGCCCGGTGAAGGTCATGAATTGGGGATACTGGGGGAGCGGTGAAAGCCATGCCTCCAAAGACGGGCAGCAAGAGGTAGAAAATTACTCCAGACTGGCGCAAATCGGTGTTGGGCTCATAGATCCGCAGGAGGGGATGGAGGCGCTTGAGATGCTTCTTGCCTCACCGATGGACCAAATGGGGCTTATGAAAACAACAAGACATCTGGAGATGGAAGGAATTAACCCGACGGAAGCCGTTGACCTGTACCCGCACAATGCTGATCCGGATCTGCGGGATATGCAGGAAAATATTGTTGCAGCCCTACCATCAAAAAGTCATTTTACCGAAAACTATGCCGCAGAGGATGCTGGCGACCTTCAGGAAAGGGAAATGGAACATCTTCTGTGCAGGCTGTTACGAGCGCAACTTTTGTCCATGGGGCTATCAGGGACAGATCATCAGTCTGCCGAAGAGCTCGCCAATAAGCTTGAACTCCCTGTGCTGTATGGCAAATGGCTGAAAGAGAGTATGGAGATTTTGACACGCATGGATTACGACCTTTCAGGTAGAGATTCCAGCTTGACTGATAGAGATGATGTTTGGAAGGAATGGGAAGAGCGCAAGCGTACATGGCTGCAATATCCGCAGATGAGGGCAAGGATCAATTTGGCTGAGACAACGCTGCGGGCTTTACCGGAAGTTCTTACTGGGAAATTGCCTGCAACGGAAATTATCTTCCCTGATTCTTCTATGGAACTGGTGGAAGGGATTTATAAGAACAATCTGGTAGTGGACTACTTTAATGAAGTGCTTGCCGATACGACTGCGGCGTATGTACAGGAGAGGATCATGGCCGACTCCGCTACGAAAATCAGAATTCTCGAAATCGGAGCGGGCACCGGAGGAACCAGTGCGCCGGTATTTCTGAAATTACGGCCATATCGCCAGCACATTCAGGAATATTGCTATACGGATATCTCGAAAGCCTTTTTGATGCACGCGGAAAAAGAGTATGGGCCGGATCATTCGTATCTCAGCTATCGGATATTTAATGTTGAAGAACCTGTTGCCGGGCAAGGTATTGAGCCGGGTAAGTATGATATTGTCATTGCCGCTAATGTACTTCATACCGCAAAAGATGTTCGCCAGGCGGTACGTAATGCCAAAGCGGTTTTGAAAAGCAACGGATTGCTCCTGCTCAATGAAATCACAGGCAGCAGCGTGTTTACCCACCTTACCTTCGGATTACTGGATGGCTGGTGGGCGTATGAGGACCCGGAATTGCGTATTCCCGGCTGCCCAGGTCTCCAGCCTCAAATATGGAAATCCGTATTGACCCAAGAAGGCTTCCGCACAGCGTTCTTCCCGGCGCAAGAGGCACATGAGTGGGGCCAGCAGATCGTCGCAGCCCAAAGCGATGGCCTGGTTCGGCAAAAGCGACAGCACAAACAGGGATCCATATCGGTAGAGAAAAGAACCGTGGAAACGGTATCGGCGAAACAACCATCTCAACCCAAAATAGAGGCAGTACAAGCAGAGGTGGAACATGTGCTGCGTGAGAAAAGTACGGCTTACTTTAAACAATTGCTTGGCGAGACGCTAAAAATGGAACCGGAAAGTATCGACCCAACGGTTTCCCTGGAAGAGTATGGAATTGACTCGATATTGGTTGTGCAAATCACAAATATTTTGCGTGAAGTCATCGAGGATTTTGCCAGCACGCTGTTTTTTGAGTACAACACCATAGATGATCTAGTAGCGTACCTTCTTCAAACGCAAAAGGATTCGTTGAAGAAGCTGGTAGGAATAAAAGAACAGGAGTTGGACGGAGAAATTTCCAGTGTTGAAGAGGTCCCTGTCCCGCCATCACTTGCTAATGCACCGATGAAGTTTAACCGGGGAGGACGTTTCCTTAAGCCTTCTGACAGCAAGATGAAAAGTATGGCGGCACAGTCCTCCAATGTCAGAGATATTGCGATTATTGGGTTGTCAGGACGTTACCCGGGAGCTCGTAATATCGAGGAGTATTGGAACAATCTAAGAGAAGGAAAAAATTGTATAACTGAAATTCCTGAAGACCGTTGGGATTGGAAGGCATACTTTGACGAGGAAAAAGGGAAGAGGGGCACAATCTATTCAAAATGGGGCGGTTTTATCGAAGGCATTGATTTATTCGATCCGCTATTTTTCAAGATTTCTCCTGCGGAAGCCGAAACCATGGACCCGCAGGAAAGACTATTCCTGGAAGCAGCATATGCAAGTATAGAGGACGCTGGGTATACTCCTGCCAATCTTTGCGATAGTCGAAAAGTGGGTGTATTTGCAGGCGTGATGAACGGAAATTACGGTTTGGGACCTCAGTACAATTCGATCTCCAACAGGGTTTCCTATCATCTGGATTTCCAAGGTCCGAGTATGTCCATAGATACCGCCTGCTCCTCCTCATTGACGGCTATCCATTTGGCTATGGACAGCCTGTTTAGCGGGACAAGCGAGTGCGCTATTGCCGGGGGAGTGAATTTGATTGTAGACCCTATCCACTATATCAAGCTCTCATCTATGACGATGCTTTCTAAAACGGGTCAATGTAAGTCGTTCGGAGATCAAGCAGATGGTTTCGTTGACGGAGAAGGTGTCGGCGCGATCGTGTTGAAGCCGCTGGAGAAGGCCATTGCCGATGGTGACCATATTTATGGAGTCATCAAAGGGAGTATGCTCAATGCTTCAGGCAAAACCAGCGGTTATACAGTGCCTAGCCCTCAAGCTCAATCCTGGCTGATTGAGGAAGCGCTCCAGCGTGCGGATGTCGATGCAAGGACAGTCGGCTATATTGAAGCCCACGGAACAGGTACGGCTTTGGGAGATCCTATTGAAATTGCAGGACTGACAAGGGCATTTGAAAAGTTTACAAAGGATAAGCAGTTCTGCGCCATAGGATCGGTCAAATCCAATATTGGTCACTGTGAGAGCGCGGCAGGCATTGCAGGGGTGACCAAAATATTGCTGCAGCTGAAGCACCGCCAGTTAGTACCATCCTTGCATGCAGGCAATTTGAATCCTGAAATTAATTTTAACAATACGCCTTTTGTCGTTCAGCAAAGGCTGGAGGAATGGAAGCGGCCGATAGTGACAACCGGTGGAATCACAGAAGAATGCCCAAGGCGGGCTGGAATATCGTCTTTCGGTGCAGGAGGGGCTAACGCCCATATCGTGATTGAAGAGTACATTCCTGAGTACCAGGAGCAGTCTGGAACAGGATCCGCTTCCCGGGGATCTGCCATGATCGTGCTGTCAGCCAAGAGTGAGGAGCAGTTGAAGGAAAAGGGGCGGCAACTGCTGGAGGCTCTTCAGGGTCAGCTATCCTCCGCTAGTGTCTCGGATATTGCCTACACGCTACAGGTGGGGCGCGAAGCGATGGAGGAGCGTTTAGCCGTGCTTGTGGAATCTACCGCAGAACTTGAGGAGAAATTAAAGGGGTTTGTGGATGGACGACATAACATGCTCAACCTGTACAGGGGACAGGCCAAACGCAACAAAGAATCGTTGACCATTTTTTCGAGGGACGAAGACCTGCAACAAATGATCGATCTTTGGATTTCCAAAAAGAAATATACCAAGCTTCTGGAGCTGTGGGCTAAAGGGATCAATTTTGATTGGAATAAACTTTACACAGGGAAGGTACCTCGCCGGATCAGTCTGCCCACCTACCCATTCGCAAGAGAGCATTACTGGACTTCTGAAAGCAAGGATCAATTAAAAGCCCATGCATTACTACCACACAATGAAAGCAATGTAGACTTTGATGATATATTATACGGCAGACTCTTGGATGAAATGATGAACGACACCATGTCTGTGGATGAGGCCGCTAGTGAAATCCTCAATATATTAATACGTAAATGAGAAGTTTCTACGTGCTAGGAGGCAATAGGAGATGAAGGACTTTTTTCAATATATGCTAGGCGAGGTAAAAAGCGGACGGATGCAGAAAGAGGATGCCATTCTCAGGATACGTCAATTTCAAGCTCAAATGCCTTCACATGGAATCACGCATAGCGGAGCAGGGACTACAAGGTCCCTTCCAGATGCGGGAGTCCTTATGCTAGAGCCTGTCTGGAAGGAGCAAGTTGCTTTCCAGACAGTGGCAGCCCCTGAATTTAGCCAGCGTTTGGTGGTGCTTTGTGAGCTGGATCATATTTCGGAACGAAGCATTGAAGCGCTCATGAAAGGAGCCCGATGCATCAAGCTGCATGCCAGCCAAAGTGGTATGGATGAGCGCTTTCAGGCCTATGCCCTCCAACTGCTTACGGAAGTGCAAAAGATTCTCAAAGAGAACCTCAGAAGCAGCGTATTGATACAGATTGCAGCTTCCTCGCAAAGCGGGCAGCAGCCTTTCGTAGGACTTTTGGGATTGCTAAAGGCCGCCGAGAAAGAAAATCCGAAAATTGTAGGTCAATTCGTTGAGTTGGAATCTTCAGGTCTGGAAGGCATGGTTGAGAAGCTGAATGAGAACAGCCAATATCCAAAGGATAAAAGGATATGGTATGAGGATGGTAAACGTCTGGTTCTCGGCTGGAACGAGATGAATCCCCCCGAGACAACGGGAAGAGCGCCTTGGAAAAATCGGGGGATTTATTTGATTACGGGCGGCGCAGGAGGTCTAGGGCTTGTTTTTGCAAAGGATATCGCCCGGCGTGTCAGGGAAGCTACGCTAGTTCTTGTAGGCCGTTCGATGCCGGACGAAGGCAAGCAGGCCATATTAGAGGAATTGAAGGCGCAGGGTGCCCGCGCTGAGTATAGACAGGTAGATATCTCCCGGAAGGAAGAGGTCTCCAGACTGGTCCTTGAGATCAGGGAAGAGTACGGAGGCCTTGATGGTGTCCTCCATAGTGCCGGAGTGATACAGGATCGTTTTATTATTCATAAGACACAGGAAGAGTTCGTGGGAGTACTGGCGCCAAAAGTTGCCGGACTGGTGAACCTGGATCAGGCCACCAAGGAGCAAAACCTTGATTTCTTTATTTTCTTTTCCTCAATAGCAGGAATTATGGGCAACCCTGGTCAGGCCGACTATTCTGCCGCTAATGCATTTATGGATGCCTATGCCTCATATCGAAACAGCCTTGCAGCCTCCAAGGAGCGTAAAGGGCAGACGCTGTCTGTCAATTGGCCGCTCTGGAAGGATGGAGGGATGCAAGTAAACGATGATACAGAGAAGGCTTGGAAAAATATTGGCATGGTAGCCATGCAGTCTTCAAATGGCGTCAAGGCTTTATATGATGGTCTGGCCGCTGGTCTAAATCAGGTATTGGTCATAGAAGGTGAGTTATCCAGATTGAGAAAGCATATATTGGAGCCTCAACCGCAGGAGAAGGTACACGTTGAAGAGTCAGCTTCTTCGGAGGTGACTCTTCAGCTGCTTCTGGAAAAAACCTTGCATCAGCTAAAATTGTTGTTTGGAGAAGTCACCAAGCTGAGTATTGACAAGATTGATGTCAGTGAGCCTTTGGAGAGCTATGGCATAGACTCCATCATGATTACAAGGCTCAATCAAAAGCTGCAGGGTATTTTTGGGGAAATATCCATGACCTTGTTTTATGAATACCAGACGTTGGAGGCAGTGGCCGAATATTTTATTGCTGATTATCACAAGGAATGCGTACGGTGGACAGGACTCGGAAGCCAGCAAAAACCGAAAGCTAAGTTCGTCTCCATCTCCGCAGCCCTGGATGTGGCCAGCGAATTATCTTTGTCGACCTTGCCCAAGGAAGAAAAACATCATCATCGTGTCCGCAACACGGCTACTGACAAAGGCCGTGTGGAACACGAGCCAATAGCCATCATTGGTATCAGCGGACGATATCCGCAGGCCAAAAATATGGAAGAGTACTGGAGCAATCTGGAACAGGGCAAAGACTGTATAACCGAAATCCCTGCGGGACGCTGGAAGAGAGAAGGTTTCTACTGTCCCGACATAAAGGAAGCTGTTGAGAAGGGCAAAAGCTATAGCAAAAGTGGAGGGTTTGTGGAGGATTTTGCAGATTTTGATCCGCTCTTCTTTAATATATCTCCCCGGGAAGCGATGAGTATGGATCCTCAGGAGCGAATATTCCTGGAAGAATGCTGGAAGGTTTTCGAGGATGCAGGATATAGCAGGGAGCAGCTTGCAGCCCAGTATCATGGCCGGATTGGCGTCTTTGCAGGAATTACCGGAACGGGCTTCAATTTATACGGGCCAAAGCTGTGGGAACAAGGACACCCCGTCTTTCCGCGCACCTCCTTCAGTTCGGTAGCCAACAGAATATCGTATTTCTTGAACTTAAAAGGGCCCAGCATGCCAATTGATACCATGTGCTCCTCCTCATTAACTGCAATCCATGAGGCCTGTGAGCATATTTATAACGGTGAATGCGAGATGGCCGTTGCAGGAGGAGTCAACTTATATCTTCATCCTTCAAGCTATATCTTTCTCAGTACGATGAGAATGCTATCGCCTGAGGGGCGGTGCAAAAGCTTTGGGGAAGGCGGGAATGGATTTGTCCCTGGCGAAGGTGCGGGGGTCGTGCTGCTCAAACCTTTATCACGGGCCATTGCCGACAAGGACCATATCTATGCGGTTATTCGGGGAACCCGTATCAACCATGGAGGAAAAACAAACGGGTATACCGTGCCTAACCCGGTAGCGCAGGGCGAACTGATCAGAGAGGCTTTTGATAAAGCAGGCGTAAATGCCCGGGCAGTCAGTTATATTGAAGCCCACGGTACAGGGACAGAACTTGGCGATCCTATTGAAATCACCGGGCTTACCCAGGCATTCAGAAAAGATACGCAGGACACGGGGTTTTGCGCTGTCGGCTCGGTAAAATCAAACATAGGCCACTTGGAGGCGGCCGCAGGGATTGCAGGCATTGCCAAAATCATCCTGCAAATGAAAAACCGGAAAATTGTCCCCAGCCTGCATTCCCAAAAGCTGAACTCCAATATAAACTTTGCCAAAACCCCATTTGTAGTCCAGCAGAGGCTTTCTGAATGGGAGCGCCCAATAGTAGAGGAAGACGGCGAGAAGCGGGAATACCCGAGAATTGCTGGGATATCTTCCTTTGGAGCCGGGGGGGCCAATGCCCATATCGTCCTTGAGGAATACCTTCCTGCAGAACAGGATGACTTCGAGACTTCTTTTACCCCTCAAAGACCGGTTGTCATTGTTCTGTCGGCAAAGAGTGACGGAGCCTTGAAAGAGCAGGCCAGTCAATTGGCTGCGGCAATGGATCGGAACGGGTTCTTCGATCACGATCTGGTGGATGTGGCTTATACCTTGCAGACAGGGCGCGAGGCGATGGAGGAGCGCCTCGCTGTGGTCGTTGAGTCAGTGGAGGAACTCAGAAACAAACTTATGGAATTTATTGGAGGAAGACAGAATATTGCACAGCTTTACCGGGGACAGGCCAAACGGGACAAGGAGAGCCTGGATAGGGTCTCAGGGGAGGAAGTGCTGGATGAAACGGTTGATTTGCGGATTCTAGCAGAAAAATACGGCAGAATTGCAGAATTGTGGGCCGATGGTGCCCATATGGACTGGGGCAGACTTTACGGTGATGTCCAGCCCCGCCGTATCCCTTTACCGACATATCCCTTTGCTAGAGAGCGCTATTGGATAGATGTAGATGAAGGAAAGCCCGCCGACGGCGCGGCAGCACACCTGCATCCATTACTGTATCAAAACACCTTCGTACCTTCTGAGCAAAGTTCTAATTCAACCATTAGTGGCCAGGAGTTAACGCAGAAGTATGTCATTGATTTGCGTGACGAGGCAGGCCAGGTCTGCGAGCGCATAAAAGGAGACTCCTGCAAGGAAGCCGACACCTGTGAGAATACACCCGCTGCAATAATGCTACAGCCCTGCTGGAAAGAACAGGCGGCTTCCGATAACCCGATGGCTCCCATCTACGAACGACACGTGGTCATGCTTTGCGAAACCAATACCATTACTGCGGAAGAACTTGGGGCCCTCTTTCCAGGAGTGGAATGCATCACTTTGCAATCCGGCATGGAGGAAGCCGATCGGCGCTTCGAAATGTATGCCGTCCAGGTTTTCGAGAACATAAAAGGCATCCTGAATGACAAGCCCAAAGGCAAGGTGCTGGTGCAGATTGTAACCATGCCTCAAAATGAAAAGCTGCTCTTCGCTGGACTGTCTGGCATACTCAAAACTGCGCAAAAGGAAAATCCAAAGATTCACGGTCAGTTGATTGAGGTAGAGGGGACAAAAAAAACAGAAGGGTTGATCGAAATCCTAAAGACGAGCAGCCGACATCCTGAGGACAGCCGCATCCGATTTGCAGAGGGCAAGCGTTGGGTCCCGGTCTGGAGCAAAGTAGAAATACCACCGTCGGAGACAGCGGGAATTCCATGGAAAAACTGCGGGGTTTATTTGATTACCGGAGGTGCAAGGGGTTTAGGTCTTATTTTTGCTAAAGAGATTGCACGTCAGGCCAGGGAAGTGACTTTGGTACTTACTGGACGTTCCCTACTGGAACAGGACAAGCAGACCTCATTGGAGGAATTGAAGGCATTGGGCGCCAGGGTGGAATACAGGCAGGTGGATGTCACGCGGAAGGAAGCTGTGGTTGGCTTAATTGAAAATATCAGGCAGACATACGGCGGAATCAACGGGATCCTGCACAGTGCTGGAATAATTCAGGATAACTACATTATTAAAAAGACTAGCCAGGAATTCAGGGCAGTACTGGCGCCTAAGGTTGCCGGATTGGTAAACCTGGACCAAGCCAGTAAGAACATCGCTCTTGACTTCTTTATTCTTTTTTCGTCAGGTTCGGGAGTGGGTGGCAATGCAGGTCAGTCTGACTATGCTGCCGCGAATGCCTTTATGGACGCATATGCCTGGTACCGCAATATCTTGGTATCCTCAAAGGAGCGTATAGGCAAAACGCTGTCCATCAATTGGCCGTTATGGAAGGATGGCGGCATGCGGCTTGACCAGGAAACGGAGAAGGCCATGCAGAAGGTGGGCATGTATGCGATGAGGACAGAGACCGGAATTAATGCCCTGTACCAAAGCATAGCCTGTATATCGAATCAGGTCATGGTGATCGAAGGAGACATAGAGCTAGTCAGCAAAATGATGGTCATGGAGGGGCAGCTCGAACAAAGCGGCAAAGCAACTCGTGATCAGGTGAAGGGATCAGAGGGGGCCATCGTTTCCTCCACAGCAAAAAAGGCAGAATCCGGCCGGAGAGAAGATCTGCTGCGTGAAAAGACGGTCCATCACTTGAAG
>NZ_ASSB01000036.1:0-12547 GCF_000520755.1 Paenibacillus sp. 1-18 | reverse complement strand
AAGCCGATGCATGCGAAATTTACACAGATGTAGACGGTATTTATTCTACAGATCCCCGAATCGTGAAGGTTGCTCGTAAGCTGAAAGAAATTTCGTATGATGAAATGCTGGAATTAGCCAATCTGGGTGCCGCTGTGTTGCATCCCCGTGCGGTAGAATATGCCAAACATAATCGGGTACCATTGATTGTGAGGTCCAGTTTTAACCATAATGAAGGAACGGTCGTAAAGGAGGATGCAGTAATGGAGCAGGGCGTTGTAGTCAGTGGGATTGCATATGATAAAAATGTAGCAAGAATCAGCATTTTGGGCGTCGCCGATATCCCTGGTGTACTGGCAAAAGTATTCGGAACACTGGCGGCAGCTAAAATTGATGTGGATATTATTGTACAGAGCGGGGTTGAAGCTGGTAAAGCGGACTTCTCCTTTACAGTAGCTCTAACGGACCGTGAAGCAGCGCTGAAGACGCTGGAAGGTATTCGCGAAGAGATTCCATACCGTGAAGTGACGTCTGAGGAAAACCTGGTGAAAGTATCCATTGTAGGCGCAGGCATGGTTAGTCATCCAGGGGTTGCGGCGCAAATGTTCTCTGTATTGGCAGAGCAAGGCGTTAGTATTAAAATGGTAAGCACATCCGAAATTAAAGTATCGTGTGTCATTGAGGCTGGTAAGCTTCACGAGGTTATTCAGGCGCTGCACACAGCATACAACCTGGATACAGAGGAGCAAGCATTTGTGGGTGGACCGAAGGATCGTCGTTAAGAAAATTACTGTGTACAGGCACAGTGTATTATACGTTTCATATTTATAGTTTTATAATCATAGAATATTGTGATAGGTTAAGAGGTTGTCCAGCAGTCTGAGTCTGACTGTGAGGCAGTCTCTTTTGGCTGTAAATCTATCTTTTCTGCCCAAGGGTATCCCTTTGCCGACAAGGCTTTGAGGTGCTCTTTTTTTATTTTTGGAAATGAAGCAACGGAGCTTGAGCAAGTGATGGAGAGGGCTGTTAAGTACTGATAGAAGCGGTGAAATTTCCGACTAGGTATTCGATATATTTTCGGCATAAAAAGCGAGAGTCAGCCATAGACTTGTCTTAAAGAAAAAGGACAACTGTGAGGGGGCGGCATCGGTATGGAATGGCTTGAGTTATTTCCCGAACCGTTGCACGGTATACTCGGAAAGCTTCCAGAAACGGTATTTAAGCAACTGGAAGAAATTCGGGTCCGGGAAGGAAGGCCGCTGGAAATTAACACAAATGGTGAACACCATTTTGTAACGTCCGCGGGTCGACTGACTTTGAACCATGTGGAAGCCTACAAGCCTAACCGGGAGGATGCCCACCGTTTGCTGGATTTTATCAGCAATCATTCCCTGTATACCATGGAAGAGGAGCTACGCAAAGGCTTTATTACGATCCCCGGCGGTCATCGCATTGGGCTGGCGGGAAGAACCGTGCTTAGCAGGGGACGAGTGGAGCATTTGAGGGACATAAGCAGCTTTAATGTAAGAATTGCCCGGGCAATTCCCGGTATAGCTGATCGGATATTGCCTTATGTAGCGGATCAAAAGTTCGGGAAAATCCGGCATACCCTCATCTTATCCCCTCCTCAGCATGGCAAAACGACTCTGCTCAGGGACTTGGCTAGGCAGCTAAGCTACGGAGGAGTAGGAAGTAATGGGGGACGACGAAATGGACTCAAGGTAGGCATTATAGACGAGCGTTCCGAGATTGCCGGCAGTCACAAGGGTATCCCCGGTTTTGATGTCGGACCTCGCACCGATGTGTTGGACGGATGTCCGAAAGCAGAAGGCATGATGATGATGATTCGCTCGATGTCACCGGATGTGCTTATTGTCGATGAAATCGGGCGACCTGAGGATGCCGAGGCGGTGCGTGAAGCGCTTCATGCGGGCATCGCAGTCATTGCCTCTGCACATGGCCGCGATGTAGCTGAAATGGCGACCCGCTCTGCTTTGGCCGGGCTAACTACAGGGCAGGAGCTATTTCAGCTCTATGTCATGCTGGAGAGGACGAGCCGGGGCGTCTCCTTCCGGCTGGCAGATGCCAAGCAGCGTCGGCTGACACTGCCTGTAGATGGGCAGAGCGGGGGCATATCCTATGCTTAAGCTGCTGGGAGCCGCGTTGGTTATACTGGCTGCTACGCTGGCAGGCTGGCAGCGGGCAAGGCAGTTTGCGATGAGGCCGCGGCAGATCAGGGAGCTGATTCTCGCGCTGCAAAGACTGACCACGGAGGTTTCCTACGGGGTTTCTCCGCTGCCGGATGCTTTCGCCAAGACGGGGGAGCCGCTGCGGGAGCCGCTGCGAACCTTGTTTAAGCAAGCCTCACGCTGGATGCATCCCTCTTTTGGCATGACCGCCAGAGAAAGCTTGCATAAAGCGATTGAAGATTCGTGGAGCCGTTCCTCTATGCAGCAGGCCGAGAAGGAGGCGATGCGGCAGCTTGCTTACAGCCTCGGAACCAGCGACCGTGAAGACCAGATCAAGCATATTGCGCTAACTATCCAACAGCTATCCCATGAAGAAGCGCAGGCGCAGGCGGATCAGGTGAGATACGAACGCATGAGCAGAAGCCTGGGACTGCTGATCGGAGCATTGATCGTCATTTTGATCTATTAGCGGGGTGCTCGAATGAATTTAGAAGTGAACGCGATCTTCCAGATTGCTGGAATCGGCATTATCATCGCCATGATCCATACCGTACTTAAGCAAATGGGCAAGGAAGATATGGCCCATTGGGTAACGGTTATCGGATTTGTTGTGGTGCTGTTCATGGTGGTGCGAATGCTGGATAACCTTCTGCAAGAGATCAAATCAATCTTTCTTTTTCAGTAGGTGGATACATGGAAATCATTCAGGTGGTGGGATTTGCGCTCATTGCCACAGTTCTTATTTTGGTCATAAAGGAACAGAAGCCGATGTTTGCCTTTTTAATTGCAACCGTTGCAGGAATCGTTATTTTCTTGCTGCTGATTGGCAAGATCGGATCCGTAGTTGGCGTGCTTGAGCGGTTGGCCAGATCTTCAGGTATGGACATGATTTATTTTAAAACTGTACTGAAAATTATCGGAATTGCTTATATCGCCGAATTTGGAGCGCAGATCGTTCGGGATGCGGGACAGGACGGCATTGCCTCCAAAATTGAGCTTACGGGAAAGGTTCTCATTATGGTGCTTGCTATCCCGATTATCAGTATTATTATTGACACGATTCTGAAGCTGATGCCCGCCTGAGGGGGTGATGCCATGAAAAGGCTGGGGGGCATGCCGAATCTCAAAGTAATTGCGATTTTGCTGCTATGTCTCTGGTCCGCCTCGGCTGCGATCCTCTTTGCAGATACAACTACCAACGAATGGATCAGACAACAGGCGGAGCAAATGCCAAAAGATGAGGTTGAACACTATTGGGATGGGCTAATGCAGCAATATGGCGGATTTTTCCCTGATCAGAAGACGCCTTCTTTCATGGACATGCTTCTTCCGGGCGGTGAAGGATTTAGCATTAAGAGTGTACTGAGCGCTATCGCTGATTTTTTCATTCATGAAATCCGGGTAAATGCCAAACTGCTCGTCACCATTGTTATGCTCAGCATTATGAGTATGGTGCTGGAAACGCTGCAAAGTGCTTTTGAAAGCAAGCAGGTCAGTAAAGTCGCCTATGCAATCGTGTACATGGTCATTATCATCCTGGCGATTAACAGTTTTAGTGTCGCCATTGGTTATGCCAAAGAAGCCATTGACAGCATGATTCACTTCATGATGGCGATGTTGCCCCTGTTGTTTACCATGTTGGCCTCCATGGGTAACGTCGTAACGGTTTCAGTCACCCATCCACTGATCGTTTTTATGATCAACACGGTCGGGACAGTCATTCATACGCTGGTTTTCCCGCTGCTCTTCTTCTCGGCCGTGCTGTACCTGGTCAACTCGCTGACAGGCAAATACAAGCTGACCCAGTTAGCCGATCTGCTGCGGAACGCTGGAGTAGCGGTGCTGGGAGTGCTTCTGAGCATTTTTCTAGGGGTCATTTCGGTACAGGGCTTGACATCGTCGGTTACGGATGGATTAACGATCCGCACAGCTAAATATATTACAGGCAGCTTTGTTCCGGTGGTAGGCAAGGCATTGGCAGATGCGACTGATACGGTCATTTCAGCATCGCTGCTCGTTAAGAATGCCATTGGCCTCGTAGGAGTCATTATTATTTTGTTCCTGTGCGCCTTTCCTGCACTCAAGATTCTGACGCTAGCTCTCATTTATAAAGTGACTGCAGCGATCATGCAGCCTTTGGGAGATACACCTATTGTGGAATGTCTGGATGCCATTGGCAAGAGTATGATTTATGTTTTCGCGGCATTGGCAGCTGTAGGATTAATGTCCTTCCTGGCGATTACTGTGATGCTCGCTGCAGGCAATATGACGGTCATGATGAGGTGAACGAATGCATGCAGTCTAACGGGAGGGAGGGGAGTGACGTGACCTGGCTGGGAGGCTGGCTCAAGGAACTGGTGCTGATTGTGCTGCTGGCTTCTTTTGTCGATATGATCTTACCGAGCCGATCTATGGAAAGGTATGTCAAGCTCGTGCTCAGTCTGCTTATTCTGCTGACGCTGCTTTCTCCGGTCGTGCGCCTGTTGAGTACCAGTCCCTCGGAGATTTTGGGGCAAGCATTTGATCTCCAACGTCAGGCGGAGATGGGGCAGAGGGAACCGACATTGGAGGAAATTTTAGCAAAAGGCAACAAGCTGAAGCAACAGCAGGAGCAGAGCTCCATGCAATGGGCCGGCAAAGAGGTAGCCAAGGAAATGAAAGCCCAGTTGGAGCAGTATACCCGCTTGCCCATTCAGTCGGTTCAAGTTACCCTCGCACAGATCGAACAGAAGGAATCGGGATTAAAGACTGGAACAGGCATACAGTCGGTTGTGGTTAAATTAGCGGA
Source organism: Paenibacillus sp. 1-18 (assembly GCF_000520755.1). Classification (NCBI taxonomy): domain Bacteria; kingdom Bacillati; phylum Bacillota; class Bacilli; order Caryophanales; family Paenibacillaceae; genus Paenibacillus; species Paenibacillus sp. 1-18. The sequence continues at coordinate 7,591 of NZ_ASSB01000036.1, read as the reverse complement.
GCAGCAAACAGAAAATGAAAAGAAAAGCACGAACGTCCTGCCTGGTGCAGACACCAAACCCATTATGGTAGAGCCTGTTGCTGAAAAAACAGTCCAAATCCACGTAGAGCCAACACCTTCAAATGCTTCCAATCAAGCTGAAGGTACGCAAGCGAATGCCCGGAATCCTGCCGAAAGCGCTAAAGACGCAACGGCAACGAATACACAAGCTGTTGGTTTAATCACAGAATTACTACGCGAAAAATGGGGGATCGACAGCAAAAATATTCAGGTGCTTCTTTCACAGAACGGGACACATGAATGGTAACAGGAGGTGAGCAGAAATGGGCAAATGGATGAAAAAGCTGGAGAAATGGATGGGGGGAGGGGAGGAGGGAGCCAAAAGGTTCAATTCATTTCGCTGGCTACTTATTCTAGGTCTGATCGGTGTAGCAATAATGCTGTTTAATTCGTTCGTGAATGTGAAAAAGGTGGACCCGGAAAACGTAGGGCGTGAACCGCCCGGCATGATGAAAAATGAATCTGTACTAGAGACAACGGCAGGGGAAGAGGGTTCTTTTGCCGGGATCGAGAAGGCTTTTGAGGACAACATGAAGCAGATGCTGGAGCAGATTGTAGGCGTGGGAACGGTCGATGTCATGGTTACCGTAGACTCCACCGAAGAGGTTATCGTTCAGCGTAATGTGAAGGATATGCAGGAAGAAAATAACGAAACGGACGCTAATGGCGGCCAACGGCATACCACCCAATATACACGCGATGGAGAGATTGTCACCTATGAATCGTCAGGAGGTCAGCACACCCCGATTGTTACCAAAAAGGTAAAGCCGCAGGTGAGGGGAGTGCTTGTTGTGGCCATGGGGGCAGAAAACCCTACGGTGAAGCAGCTCATTATTGATGCTGTACAAAAGGGACTTAACGTACCTTCCTACAAAATCTCAGTTGTACCGCGCAAGCAGGGATAATATGGGACTTAAATGGGAAGTAGTTAATATTTTAAACCATTAATGAATATGGAGGACGGAACATGAATAATAAAAGACAAACCGTTTGGCTGGTGTCCATGCTGAGTTTAATGGTCGTGCTGTCTGCGTATTATTTGTTTACGGAGGATTCAAGCCCGGCCAACCCGCCAGTGGCAGACAGTGAGCAAGTGAGCAAGAATAAACAAGATACAGCACAGGAAGCAGCTTCGAAGGCAGAAGAGCAATTGAATGAGCTAAAAGTGAATGAAGTAGTGACCAATGGAGAAGTCACTGGTGATGCAGCAGCTTCTTCTACGAAGTCGGACACAGGAACAGAAACCTCAAAGGGTGATAAGGATACGGTAGCTAACAGTACCACTGAGGCGACTGCATCTGATCCAAATACTACTGCGGCCAAGACGGACACAACCGCAAAAAGTGACGATAAAACAACCTCTACCGCCAAAAGCGACCAGCAGGTACTTGATCAGGTAGCCACGGAGCAAGAGGCCAAACCTACAGCAGCAGCTGTGATAGATAACTATTTGCTGGAACGGGATGTAGAAAACCAAAAGAAAAATGACGAGCTAACAACGGCAATGAACGACAGTACACCAAAGCAAGCCGCAGAGGCGCAAAAGGAATTACATGTGCTGGAAGATAAACAGGCTAAAATTACCGGAATTGAAGAAGAGCTTCAACAGCAGTTTGCCAATGCGGTTGTGCGTGAGGAAGATGCTGATAAATACAAAGTAGTCGTTCTGAGTGAAAAATTGGACGCCAAACAAGCAGTAACCATTGTTGATAAAGTAATGAAAGAACTGAATGTAACGCAGGACAAAATCAGTGTGCAGTATGTTACACAATAAGACAAAAATCGCGAAAAAGCCCGGATTTCTGCATAATCCCGGGCTCTTTCTATTTTTAATGATTGTGATATAATACATAAAGCTGTTTCAACAATGTATCAGCAACTGGCAAAATGCTGAAGGAGTGATTAATAGAGATGTTTAAATTAAGTGAGATTAAGGAATTGATCAAGCTGGTGGATGAAACGTCTGTACATGAGCTTGAAATTGAAAATGAAGGAACTCGCCTGTTGATCCGCAAACCGGGCAAAAGCGAGATTGTTACAGTACAGGCACCTGTGACAGCACCTGCTTATACAGTCGCACCGCAAGCTGCTATTCCGAATCCACAAGTACAGTTCGAGGCTGGACATGCAACTGCTGGGGAAACCAAGGAATATGCAAGTAATCTACATAAAATCGTATCTCCGATGGTAGGCACTTTCTATAGTTCTTCATCCCCGGATGCGGCTCCGTATGTGAGTATCGGCAGCAAAGTAGGCGATAAAACAACGGTATGTATCATTGAAGCGATGAAACTGATGAACGAGCTGGAAGCTGAAGTGAAGGGCGAAATTGTGGAAATTTTGGCCGAAAACGGACAACTGGTCGAGTATGGCCAGCCATTGTTCCTTGTGAAACCGGAGTAAGAAGCTTGCTTGGGCCCGTTTTTGAGGGTTCAGCAGGACTGCTCCTAGGGAGGATAAAGTCATGACATTTCAAAAAGTATTGATCGCGAATCGTGGAGAAATTGCGGTTCGTATCATTCGCGCTTGTCGCGAAATGAATATTTCAACGGTTGCCGTATACTCGGAAGCCGACAAGGATTCTTTACATGTGCGTCTCGCAGATGAGGCTTACTGTATTGGGCCGACGCTGTCCAAGGACAGCTACCTGAATTTTACGAATCTGATGAGTGTTGCTACATTGACTGAATGTGATGCCATTCATCCAGGTTACGGATTTTTGGCTGAAAATGCCGACTTCGCTGAAATTTGCGAATCGTGCAATATTACGTTCATTGGTCCTTCTCCTGAAGCGATTAACAAAATGGGAGACAAAGCCGTAGCCAAGCAGACGATGAAGGATGCCGGAGTTCCGGTTATTCCGGGTTCGGACGGGCTGGTCGAGGATTTGCAGGATGCGATTAGCATTGCACGCGATATCGGTTATCCGGTAATTATCAAGGCCACTGCAGGTGGCGGCGGTAAGGGGATTCGTATTGCTGAGGATGAGGATAACCTCATTCAGCAAATTACTACGGCCCAGCAGGAAGCGCAAAAAGCGTTTGGCAATGCGGGTGTGTACCTGGAAAAATATTTGACCGGTATGAAGCACGTGGAAATTCAGATCATAGCGGACAAGCACGGTAATGTCGTGCATTTGGGTGAACGCGACTGCTCTGTACAGCGCCGCCGTCAGAAGCTATTAGAGGAAGCACCATGTCCTGTACTTTCACCGGATGTTCGTGAAGAAATGGGGCAGGCAGCTGTTCGCGCAGCTTTGGCTGTGCAATACTCTGGTGCGGGCACGCTGGAATTTTTGCTGAGTCCGGACAATAAATTTTATTTTATGGAAATGAATACACGTATTCAGGTAGAACATCCTGTCACGGAGATGGTGACCGGAGTAGATCTGATTAAGGAAATGATTTCGGTCTCTGAAGGGCATTCCCTGTCCTTTACACAAGAGGATGTTGCTATCAATGGATGGGCGATAGAGTGCCGTATTAATGCCGAGGACCCGGATCGCAATTTTATGCCTGCACCGGGTAAAATCGGATTTTATCTGCCGCCAGGCGGTCCTGGGGTGCGCGTAGACAGCGCAGCTTATCCTGGTTACAGCATTCCTCCTTATTATGACTCCATGATCGCCAAACTGATTGTATGGGCACCTACACGGCAGGATGCGATTGCCAAAATGAAGCGGGCTTTGGCTGAGTTTGCCGTTGAGGGCATCCCAACAACGATTTCTTTTCATCAGCGTTTGCTGGAGCATCCGACCTTTATTAAAGGCGATTTTGATATTAAATTTTTGGAGGAAAACGAAGTTTAATCGGTATATTTCCTCAGATTGTCATAATGAACGCCAAATGATATAGTATGGATAATAAGTGAGCATGTCTGCTTTGATATCCAAAGCTGGAATGAAACTTATTTTGACCGAAAGGTGTTGAAGGTATGAGCACAGTGCCAACCGAATTCGAACGTACAGAAATTGGGGAGATTCAAATTGCCCCGGAAGTTATTGAAGTTATTGCCGGACTGGCTACCGTTGAGGTACCAGGCGTAGCGGGAATGAGTGGCGGATTTGCAGGCGGGTTTGCCGAGCTGCTGGGCCGCAAAAATTTATCCAAAGGTGTAAAAGTCGAAGTCGGACAGCGTGAAGCGGCCGTAGACGTCTCTGTCATTATTGAGTACGGTAACCGTCTGCCTGAGGTGGCTGCTGCTATTCAGCATAATGTTAAGCGTTCCATTGAAACCATGACAGGTCTTAACGTTGTTGAAGTGAACGTGCAAATTCATGATGTTCAATTCAAAAGTGCCGAAAAAGTAGAAGAGCCGGAAGTTCTGGGCGCCGGACGGGTTAAATAGAGCGATACTTTGTACAAACCCCCGACCCTATTGGGTCGAGGGTTTACTCTAATTTAAGGAGGCTGTGCGTTTCGTGGCCAAAGTTATGGACAGACTTCTGCTGTTCTTGTACAGCTTGAGTATCGGAATTATTTCCATTCTCGCCATCCTCCTGCTAAGCGGGGCCATTCCGTATGCTTTAAGTATTGAGGACGAGCGAGTCGTATGGTTTGCCAGCTTGATTATTGCAGGTGTCCTGCTGCTGCTGAGTCTCCGGGTTTTTTATATCTCTATTCGCCGGAATCAATCCGTGCAGCATTCTATTGATCAACGAACGGAATACGGCGACATTCAGATTTCGGTGGACACTATTGAAAATCTGTGTCTCAAAGCATCATCCCGATTTCGTGGGATGCAGGATTTGAAGGCACGCGTTCGCGTGCTGGAATCGGGACTTGATATTACGATTCGGGCTGTTGTGGACGGGGAAAGCTCCATTCCGGCGTTAACCTCCGAGGTACAAAAGGGGGTACACGATCATGTGGAGGAAATTACAGGTATTCCTGTGTCCAATGTGTCCGTGTACATCGCCAATGTTTCTCAGTCACCAAGCTTTAAGAGTCGTGTGGAATAGAGGTGATTTTCCCTGATGCCCTGGAAAGAAATATGGGGAAGTTACAAGGGCCGGATCACGGGGATCACGGCCGGGATTTTTTTTGGTTTTATTTATTTGTGGGCAGGCTTTTGGAATATGTTGTTCTTTGCATTGATGGTGTTCATCGGATATACGCTAGGAAGGCGTAGTGATTCAGAGCTCGGTTCCCTCCTCCCTTGGAAGGAATGGGGTGACTGGGTGTCGCAGCGTTGGCGTCCTTTTAAATGAACCCTGTGATACGTGTTCTCCAAAATAGAGCTGAGCTTCTTTGCGCCCAATGTTTTGGAGATGCGTTCACAGGTTTTTTTGTGAAAATGGTTAAAATGAAAAATAGATACAGGCAAGCGTAGGAGGCAGGGCATGAAAAGACGTCTGGCGAGGGAATTAGCGGTACAAAGCATGTACCATATGGAAATGAATGAAGTGGATGCAGCAGCAGCGGTAGATATGTTGCTTCAGGAAGCCGCTGAGGAGAACGAAGCGGAAGTTGTTATCAAAAACGCAGCAGCGTTGAGAACGTACGTTTTGGAGCATGTGCGCGGTACGTGGGAGCACAAGGAAGCCATTGACGGGCTGTTGGTGGATTATCTTAAAGGCTGGCAGATCAGCAGACTTTCACGTGTGGATCGTCAAATATTAAGACTTGCCGTATATGAAATGATTTTCCGTGAGGATGTTCCGGCCAAGGTGGCAGTCAATGAAGCCATCGAACTGTCCAAGCATTTTGGTACCGAAGAGTCGGGCAAATTTGTTAATGGAGTGCTGGGACGAGTGATACAAGAGCTGGAGCAGTTAAAAGCACGTTTTTAAGTTGACACTACTGAATCAGGTTGGAGAGTGAATAAACATGTCAGCACCGATCATTGATGGTAAACAAATCTCTCAGGATATTCGCGCAAGCATTCAGCAAGAGGTCATTCGTCTGAAAGATCGCCAGTTTCAACCCGGATTGGCTGTTGTGCTGGTAGGTGAAGATCCTGCTTCGCAGGTGTATGTTAAAAACAAGGAGAAAGCGTGCCATGATCTCGGTTATTATTCCGAGGTTCATCGGCTGCCAGCAGATACTTCGCAGGAAGCATTGCTGAAGCTGGTGGACAAGCTGAATCATCAAAGTAATATTCACGGAATTTTGGTTCAGTTGCCTCTGCCCAAGCACATTCAGGAAAAAGCTGTCATTGATGCCATTGCTGTGGAGAAGGACGTGGATGGATTTCATCCGGTAAACGTAGGCAATCTGGTCATCGGTGACGATAGCCTGTTGCCCTGTACTCCCGCTGGTGTTATTGAGCTGATCAAGCGTGCAGGAGTGGAAATAGCGGGTAAACATGCGGTCGTTATTGGTCGCAGTAATATCGTAGGTAAGCCAGTATCCTTATTGTTGCAACGGGAAAATGCTACAGTAACGATGTGCCACTCCCGCACAGCGAATATCGCCGAGTTAAGTCAGCAAGCGGATATTTTGGTCGTTGCCATCGGCAAAGCCAATTTTATTGATTCTTCGTTTGTAAAGCCTGGCGCGGTAGTTATTGATGTTGGAATGAATCGTCTGGAGAACGGAAAGCTGGCGGGTGACGTTGATTTTGAGAGCGTGAGGCAAGTGTCCGGTCCGATTACGCCTGTTCCCGGCGGAGTAGGCCCGATGACGATTACGATGCTAATGCAAAATACGCTCGTAGCGGCCAAGCGTTCGCACGGTTTGGCATAAGGACGGTTGTCTGTGGCTGAACAGCGTATTTACTCTATAAAGGACCTGAATCGTTATATCCGGATGAAGCTGGAAACGGATCAGGTGCTTTCCGACGTATGGATACGCGGGGAAATTTCTAACTTTACGCATCATTCGAGTGGTCACATGTATTTTACACTCAAGGATGAGGGGAGCCGCATACGTTCGATTATGTTTGCGACTCATAATAAGCGGCTCCCCTTCGTGCCTAAGGAAGGTACGCGTGTTATTGCCCGGGGAAACGTATCTGTGTACGAACGGGATGGACAATACCAATTTTATGCGACCCAAATGCAGCCCGACGGCATCGGAAGTCTTTATCTTGCCTTTGAGCAGCTCAAACAAAAGCTGGATGCCGAAGGACTATTTGATATTGCCCGCAAGCGTCATTTACCGGCTCACCCGACAACGATAGGCGTGATTACATCGCCGACCGGGGCGGCTGTGCGGGATATTATCACGACGCTTCAACGGCGATATCCGCAGGCGGGAATTGTGCTGTACCCGGTGCTTGTGCAAGGCAAAGGGGCTGGGCCCTCCATCGTCAAGGCGATTGAAGCCATGAATCGCATGCAGGACGCGCAGGTGATGATCGTCGGGCGGGGTGGCGGCTCGCTGGAAGAGCTATGGGCATTTAACGAGGAAGCGGTTGCGCGCGCCATTTATGCATCAGTTATCCCGGTGATTTCGGCGGTCGGACATGAAACGGATTTTACCATTGCCGATTTCGTGGCCGATTTGCGTGCGGCTACGCCGACCGCAGCGGCCGAGTTGGCTGTGCCTCATCAGGGAGAACTGCGGGATCAGCTGCTCCAGCGGGAGCA
>NZ_ASSB01000035.1:0-471 GCF_000520755.1 Paenibacillus sp. 1-18 | reverse complement strand
ATCGTAGGCGAAGTGTGGATACGCAGTGCCGGATGCATGGAAGGTTACCTGAATCGTCCAGACCTGACGCAGTCCGTTCTACAGGACGGCTGGTTCAAGACGGGGGATCTGGGCTATCTGGATGACGAAATGCTGTATGTCATTGGCCGCAGTGGCAAGACGGTCAACCGGATGGGCTATATGGTATCTCCGGTCTATATCGAGGACCGGATTGGTTCGCTAGGATACCGATCCTGCGTGATCACCCTGGAGGACGAGGCTAAAGGAACATTGCTTATCGCATACATCGAAGGCGAATCCTCGCAGGCCTTGTCTGTACTCCGCAAAGAAATGAATCGCGTACTTCCCTCATACATGTTTCCCGATCTGTTGCTTCCGCTTGCCCATTTTCCATTAAATCGGAATGGAAAAGTAAACCGGCTGGAAATGGAGCGCATTGCCCTGGAGAAAGTTGCTTCTCGCAAAGTGTAA
>NZ_ASSB01000034.1:0-16948 GCF_000520755.1 Paenibacillus sp. 1-18 | reverse complement strand
GAAAATCCGGGGCTACCGGATCGAGCTGGGCGAGGTGGAAGCGCAGCTGTTGAAGCTGGAGGTCGTGCGAGAAGCCGTCGTCATTGCACGTGAGGATGAGCAAGGGCAGAAGCAGCTCTGCGCCTATGTGGTGCCCCCTACGGAAGTAGCGGCAAGTGAGCTGCGCAGCGCATTGAGTCAGGAGCTGCCGGGCTATATGGTGCCGTCGTATTTTGTGCAGCTGGAGCAATTGCCACTGACACCCAATGGCAAGGTGGATCGCCGGGCGTTGCCGCAGCCAGAGGGAAGTATAGGCTCAGGCGCAGATTATGTACCTCCTCACAATCAATTACAAGTGCAACTGGCGAGTATCTGGAAAGCTGTTCTGGAGCTTGACCGTATTGGGATTAAGGATAACTTTTTTGAAGCGGGAGGACACTCCCTGCGCGCGACACATGTTATATCGCTCATCCACAAGGAATTGCATAAAAATGTACAGCTAAAGGACCTGTTCCAGCATCCGACGATCGAACAGCTTGCACAGGTTATTGAAGGACTGGAGCAAACCGCGTATGAATCCATCCCTGTTTCGGAGAATAAGCCATTTTATGCGGTAGCCTCAGCACAAAAACGGATGTATATTCTCAATCAGCTTGATGGAGCGGGAATCAGCTATAACATACCTGGTGCCCTGAGACTGACAGGCTCACTTGATTATAAGGCACTGGACAACGCGTTCCGCCAGCTTATAGACCGCCATGAAACATTGCGTACAAGCTTTGAGACCATGAACGGTGAACCTGTCCAGCAAGTACATGACAAGGTTCCTTTTCGCATGGAGTTGATTCATGCCCACGGGGCTGACCAGAGGGAGACGGATGAGCTGGTACGCGACTTTGTCCAGCCGTTCGATCTTGCGCAGGCTCCGCTGTTCCGGGCTGGTCTGGTTGAAATGGGTCCAGAGCATCATATTTTGCTGCTGGATATGCATCACATCATTTCGGACGGTACCTCTATTAATGTGCTGATTCAGGACCTCATCCGTTTATATGCAGGCGACACGCTGCCATCGCTGCGCATTCAGTACAAGGACTATGCCGTCTGGCAACAGAAGCAGCAGCAAAGTGAACGCTATCGGGAACAGGAAAGCTACTGGCTCAATACCTTCGCCGGAGAATTACCCGTGCTGGATATACCGACCGATTATCCACGTCCGGCGGTGAGAAGCTTTGAAGGAGATGTGCTGGAATTTACGCTCAATCAACGGCAAAGCGAAGGCTTGAAAAGCATTGCGATACAGACGGAATCGACATTATATATGGTGCTGCTGGCTGCTTATACGGCTTTGCTTAGCCACTATAGCGGGCAGGAGGATATTATCGTCGGTTCGCCGATTGCGGGGCGGCCCCATGCTGATCTTGGCAGTCTGATCGGCATGTTCGTGAATACACTGGCGATTCGCAATTATCCGGAGGGCGGTAAAACATTCCGCGATTATGTGCTGGAGGTCAAAGAAAACGCGTTAAAAGCTTTTGAACATCAGGATTACCCGTTTGAAGAGCTGGTGGACAAGCTGGGCGTGGATCGAGATTTAAGCCGTAATCCGTTATTTGATACCATGTTTGCTTTGCAAAATCTGGAGCAAAAGGAGCAGCAGCTGGCAGGGCTGCAATTGACACCCTATTCGAGTGAACAAAAGACGGCCAAATTTGATTTGAGCCTGTTCGCGCTGGAGGATGGGGAACAAATTGCCTGCGGTCTACAATATGGAACCCGACTGTACAAGCGGGAAACCATCGAACGACTGGCTAGCCATTTGCAGCAGCTTATCAATGCGGTGATCGAACAGCCGGATATCGTTCTTTCGGCTATTGAAATGGCTTCGGCTCAAGAAAAAGAGCAGCTTGTGCAGCAATTCAACGATACAGCAGCAGACTATCCGTATCCACGGGATCAATTGCTGCATGTGCTGTTCGAGGAACAGGTTGCACAATCGCCGGATCGACTGGCGATCACCTTTGCGGACACACAGCTCACCTACCGCGAGCTGAATGAACGCGCCGACCGTCTGGCACGCATACTCGCTTCCCATGGGATATGGCGCGGGTCCGAGCCAGAGATACAGCGAGTAGGGATTATGGCTGAGCGCTCCATTGAAATGATCGTAGGCATGCTGGCGATTTTGAAGGCAGGAGGGGCCTACGTTCCTATTGATCCCGAGTATCCGGAGGAGCGTATCCATTATTTGCTGGAGGATTCCGGTGCCGGGCTGTTACTGTCCCGGCGACGTGAGCAGGTTTCTTTTGAACTAGGTATTCCGGTCATCGATTTGAGTGATGCACAACTATGGGTCAGCGAATTTGAAGGATACGCTCATACCGATGGATCAGCTGCCATTTCAACTGGGGGATCTGCCTCAGATCTTGCGCATGTCATATACACTTCCGGTACGACAGGCAAGCCGAAGGGCGTGATGATCAATCACCGTAATGTCGTACGGTTGGTGAAAAGCAAAAGCTATGCCACACTTGACGAAAATACGCGCATGCTGCAAATGGGTGCAGTGGTATTCGATGCCTCCACATTTGAAATCTGGGGAACGCTGCTGAACGGTGGTCAACTATATGTAGTGAATCATGACACTATTTTGGATGCTGCCAAGTTCAAACAGGCGATTGACAAGTATCGTATTAACACCATGTTTATGACCGCGGCTTTATTCAATCAGCATTCACAGCAAGACATTGAAGTGTTTGCATCCCTGAAGGAATTGCTCGTGGGTGGTGATGTGTTGTCCGTACCACACGTCAACCGCGTGCTGAAGGAGTACCCGCACCTTCGGTTGATCAATGCTTATGGGCCGACGGAGAACACGACCTTTTCCACCACCTATGACATTACAGAACCGCAAACTCAAGCTGTTCCCATTGGGCGTCCGATTGATCATTCGACCGCATATGTAGTTAATCGTTCGTTAAAGCTGCAGCCTGTCGGAGCCTGGGGGGAACTGCTCGTCGGTGGCGATGGCGTGGCGCGCGGGTATCTGAATCGTCCCGAGCTCACGGCGGAAAAGTTTATTGAAAGTCCATTCCGACCTGGAGAATACTGCTATCGTACAGGGGATCTGGTGCGTTGGCGTGCAGATGGCGTGTTGGAGTACAAGGGAAGAATAGATGAGCAGGTCAAAATTCGCGGCTACCGCATCGAGTTGGGTGAAATTGAAACCCGTTTGTCCACGATTGAAGGTGTGAAGGAATCGGTTGTTACAGTGCGCCAGGACGATAACGGGCAAAAACAGCTGTGTGCATATTTTGTAACAGACAGCCAATTGAGCGCCGGCGATTTACGTAACATTTTGTCGCAGGAGCTGCCTGGCTATATGGTGCCTTCCTATTTTGTGCAGCTTTCCAGACTGCCTTTGACGCTGAATGGCAAAGTAGACCGCAGGGCACTGCCTGCACCTGAGCATAATGTCGATACAGGCATGGATTACGTGGCACCCGAGACGGATGTTCAACAGGCGCTGGCTGCGGCTTGGGGAGCCATTCTTGGTATCCAGCGAGTGGGTATACAGGATAACTTCTTCCATTTGGGCGGTGACTCCATCAAGGCCATTCAAGTATCGTCCCGCTTGTTTCAGGCTGGATATAAGCTGGAAATGAAGGATTTGTTCAAATACCCGACAATTGCGGGACTAAGCGCATATGTTCAGCCTGTTAACCGAATAGCAGAGCAGGGCGAGGTCACAGGGCAGGTTGTGCTTACACCGATTCAGCGCTGGTTTTTTGAACAGCCAACGAGAGAACCACACTATTTTAACCAATCTGTCATGCTCTATCGGCAGGAAGGCTATGACGAACAGGCACTCCGGCAGGCGCTCAACCAGATTACATCACATCATGATGCATTGCGTATGATTTTTCAATCGTCGGAGAACGGGTATACGGCACGGAACCGTAGTGTAGAGGAAGGTGAACCATACCATCTGGCGTGCTTTGACTATAGGAACAGCGATGTAAACGAGGGAGATTTGGCGAAGATTATTGAAGCCAAATGCAATGAAATTCACTCCGGCATTTCCCTAAGCGAAGGGCCGCTCATGAGGCTGGGGCTGTTCCGTTGTCCGGATGGAGATCATTTATTGATCGTGATTCACCATTTGGTGGTGGACGGGGTATCCTGGCGCATTTTATTCGAGGATTTGGCGACTGCTTATGATCAAGCCACCAAGGGTGAACAGGTGATTCGGTTGCCTCATAAAACAGATTCGTTCCAAACGTGGGCCGAGCAGCTTTACGCTTATGCCAACAGCCCTGCGATTGAACGTGAGCGCTCGTATTGGGAGGAGCTTGCACAAGCGGAGCTGGCTCCTTTGCCGCAGGATTACGGGCATAATGAGCACGAAAAGCCGCTCATTGGCGACAGCGAGTCGGTGACCGCTGTATGGACAAGTGCGGAGACAGAGCAGCTGCTCAAGCAGGCCAATCGTGCCTACCACACAGAGGTTAACGACCTGTTGCTGACGGCGGTAGGGATGGCATTGCAAGCGTGGAGCGGAAATGAGCGTTTCCTGATTCATTTGGAGGGGCATGGACGCGAAGCTATTTTACCTGAGGTGGACATTACCCGAACGATAGGGTGGTTTACAAGCCAATATCCTATTTTACTCGATATGCCGGAAGAAATGGCTCTTTCTCAGCGGATTAAGCATGTGAAGGAAGGAATGCGTGGCATCCCGCAAAAAGGGATTGGCTACGGTGTACTGAAATATTTAGCCGAGCACGAGGGACAGGCAGTACCTCCAGTCCTATTTGAGGCAGATCCTGAAATCAGCTTTAACTATTTGGGACAATTCGACCAGGATATGAAGGGGAATGACCTCCAGTCATCCAGCTACGGTGGCGGCATGCCGCTTAGCCCGACCATGGCCCGGACGTATACACTTGATTTTAGCGGCATCATTTCGGGAGGCCAGCTGGGGCTGACGATCAGCTATAGCCGTACCAGCTATCGTTCGGAGACGATAGAGCGATTGGCGAAATTACTGGAATTGAGCTTGCGCGAGATTCTGACGCATTGCATAAATAAAGAACACCCGGAGCTGACCCCAAGCGATATTTCCTATAGAGGACTAAGTGTGGAGGGCTTGGACAGGCTGCTATCCGAAATGAGTACTGCGGGTGAGGTCGATAATGTATATGCACTGACCCCGATGCAAAAGGGGATGCTGTTCCACAGCCAGCTCGATAATCAAGCAGCCGCGAATGACGCGTATTTTGAGCAGTTTTCTTACGATTTGCGAGGCCAGCTGGATATTCAAGCTTTTGCAGAAAGCCTGAATATACTGGTTCGGCGACACGAGGCGCTGCGCACACATTTTTACTTTGGCCGGGATACGGAGCCGTTGCAGGTTGTATATCGAAGCCGGAATTGCGGATTTTACTATAAAGATTTACGCGAGCTGGATGTGGATAAAAGGAACACCTGGCTGAAAAGCTTCGAGTTGGAGGATAAAGCACGGGGCTTTGATCTGCGACGTGATGTTCTGCTGCGTGTGGCGATTTTGCGCACCGGGGAAGACAGCTACCATTTTGTGTGGAGCTTCCATCATATCGTGATGGACGGCTGGTGTCTGTCGCTTGTGAACAAAGAAGTGTTCGAGAGCTATGCCGCACTTCAGGAGGGTAGAGTACCAGAGCTGGCGCCGGCAGTGCCGTACAGCAGCTTTATTGAATGGCTGGAAGTACAGGATCATAAGGCGGCAGCCGACTACTGGAGCAGCTATTTGTCCGGGTATGAGCAGCAAACAGCGCTACCAGCTGTAAAATCCGGTCGCAAGAGTGAAGGCTACACGGCCAGCGATTGGGTGGCGGATTTGGAGCGTGAGCTGACCCTTCGGGTTGAGGAGACGGCTAAGCGGTATCAGGTGACCATCAATACGTTATTACAAACCGCATGGGGGATCGTGCTGCAAAAATATAACGACCACAATGATGTCGTATTCGGCAGTGTCGTCTCAGGCCGTCCATCGGATATTAGTGGGGTTGAGGATATTATCGGCTTGTTCATTAACACCATTCCCGTTCGCATCCGTAGCGAAGCAGACGAATCTTTTGCTGAAGTCATGAAGAAAATGCAGGAGCAGGCATTGGCTTCTCATGCGTATGATACGTATCCACTGTTTGAAATTCAGGCATTGACCGACCAGAAGCAGAATTTAATTCAGCATATTATGGTGTTTGAAAATTATCCGGTGGATGAGCAGGTTGAGCAATTGGGCCATAATGACGAAGCCTCGTTCGAGATTGACAACGTAACGGTGTTTGAGCAGACGAACTATGATTTTAATCTCGCTGTGATGCCGGGTGAGGCGCTGCGTCTCAGCTTCGGCTTTAACACACAGGTTTATGATGCAGCTGATATTCAGCGAATCGCTGGGCATTTTATCCATCTGCTGGAGCAGGTTACTGGCAATCCGAACATCGCTGTAAGCGAAATTAAACTGGCAACACCGCAGGAAGAGTCTGAAATTCTGAATGTATTTAACGAAGGTGCTTCAGCAAACACGATAGTGGATGAGATGTCCAGGTATACCCTGCACCAGTTGTTTGAGCAACAGGCTGCACGTACGCCGGATCACATCGCTGTGGTATTCGAGGATGCGGAGCTTTCCTACCGTGAATTGAATGAACGGGCCAATCAGCTGGCGAGAACACTGCGTAGCCAAGGGGTGAAGCCTGATCAGCGTGTCGGCCTGCTGACAGAACGTTCCATTGAGATGATTGTTGGTCTGCTGGCCATTCTCAAGGCAGGTGGTGCTTATGTGCCAATTGATCCCGAATATCCGGCCGATCGTGTTCGGTATATGCTGGAGGATTCGGGTGCACCCATCCTATTACTGCAACAGGCGCTCGCAGATCGCATTTCCTTCGGTTTCGGTGGAGCTATCATAGCGCTGGATGATCCCTATGCCTATGCACAAGACAGCTCCAACCTCGTGTCCGTTACCGGTCCGGAGCAGCTCATGTATGTGCTGTATACCTCAGGAACGACAGGACAGCCCAAAGGGGTTATGGTCGCCCATCGGAGTGTAGCCAACACGGTGAGCTGGTTTGCTGAGCGTTATGCAGCGCATGTCACACACCGATTGATGTTAACGGCAGAATATACGTTTGACCCAAGCGTGGAGCAAATCTTCGGGGTCTTGCTTCACGGGGGTGAGCTGCATTGCATCCGTCGTGACACGTTATTAAGCAAGCAACTGCTGCTGGAATACATCACCAACCAGGAAATTGGACTGTTGGACATCCCTCCTGTTCTCATGAGAGAATTTCTGGCTGATGATCCAAAGATCCCTTGCCTGAATACATTAATTTGCGGTGGTGAGCGGCTGGAAGATTCATTAAAGGAAAAAATCGTTATAAAAGGGTATGGCTTGCATAATCATTATGGGCCGACGGAAACGACCATTGATGCGCTGGCCGCCGTTTGCGAGCCTGGAATAGCGGTGCATCTGGGCAAGCCGATCCGTCACACGGGAGCCTACATCTTGAATAGTCACCAACAGCTTCAGCCTGTCGGGGTGACCGGAGAACTGTTCATTTCAGGCGCAGGTTTGGCCAAAGGCTACCTGAATCGTCCTGATCTGACCCTTGAGAAATTCATCGACCATCCATACGCTCCTGGACAAAAAATGTATGCCACCGGCGACTTGGCACGCTGGCTTCCAGACGGCAACATCGAGTTTATCGGACGGATTGACGATCAGGTCAAGATTCGCGGTTACCGGATTGAGCTGGGCGAGGTGGAGGCACAGCTGGCAACTATACCGTCTGTGCGGGATAGCGTGGTTATCGCTCTGCGGGATGGAGCAGGGCAGCAGCAACTATGCGCTTATTTCACGGCCGATGAACAGCTGACCGTCCGTGAGATTCGAGGTGTATTGTCCGCCACACTACCGGGCTATATGATTCCATCTGTATTTGTACAGCTGGATCGGATTCCGCTGACGGCCAATGGCAAGATCGACCGTAAAGCGTTACCTGCACCGGATACAGCGCTGCACACAGGTACAGCATATGTTGCACCGCGAACGGATGTGGAGCGGCTGCTGGCAACTATTTGGCAGGAAGTGCTTGAAATCTCGCAAGTGAGTGTCCATGATGACTTTTTCACGTTGGGTGGACATTCCTTGAAGGTACTGGAGCTTGTGCGCAAAATTCACCTTGCTACAGACATCGAGCTTCCCATCCGCAGTGTGCTGGAGTTTCCAACCATCGAAGAGCAGGCGCTCGCATTATTGAAATCGGATTTGCAATCCAAGGCAGATAGTCCCATCATTCGGTTGAATGAACGGGGTCCTGTCTCTATCTTCTGCTTTCCACCTATGCTCGGGTACGGGTTGTCGTTCGCTGAGCTGGCGAAACAACTGGATCAGGACGCAGTCGTATATGGATTGGAGTTCATAGATGATGCCAGGGATGAGCAGGAAATGTTGGCACGCTATGTTGATTTGATCGTCAGCACGCAAGCGCAGGCTCCTTATGTACTGCTTGGTTATTCTATGGGGGGGAATCTGGCGCATAAAGTTGCCGTTTCGTTGGAGCGTCGAGGCCATGCTGTATCCGACATTTTTATGGTCGACTCGGTCAGAAGCACGGAACCTCTGTCCTTCACAGCTGAAGAAACAGAGCAGGAGATTCATGCCATGCTGGAACAGGTTCCCGAATCCTACCGTGAGCTGTTGAATGACACATACCAACGCAAAATGATTGCTTACGCGGTGTATGGCAACCAGCTTCTGAATACAGAAACCGTTCAGGCGAATATTCACGGCTTTGTCGCGGCCGGATCGGAAACGGTGAAGGGAACAGGTAACAATCGACTTTTATGGAAAGAAGCTACACAAGGAAGCTATGAAGAACATAGCTTGATCGGCAGTCATTATGAACTGCTGGAACCAGGCTTTATCGAGGAAAATGTAAAAGGTATCCGTGCCGCAATACAAAACATAACCCGGAACATGGCACAAAATATGACTCATTCTGGTTCGTCAAAACCAATGGTCGATGATTTGTCTGGAATTCATTAATTAAGATTTGTCAGAATCCTGGTCGAACAGGTGAGAAGCCTCCCGCTTACGCGATTCGATCAGGATTCGCTTTATCATCTGCACTCCCACGATGGGAAGTGCGATGATTCCATAGCGCCATGCTGGTGGCTTCGAACCCGAGTGAAAACAGACACTTTGTAAAAAACATCCGCTCCGCTATGCAATCACCGCACTGTTAAATCCATACACCGACTTCACACATAAGGATGGTACTTCACATGAAGAGAAGAGGTATTTGTTGTCTGTCCGTATTCTTAGCATCGTTATTTAGTTGGAACTTGCTCACCGTCCCGACATGGGCAGCAGGCGGCATTACGCCAAGTCAGCTGGAAAAAGCAGTGGATCACATCATGAACACAAAATTGGAAAAAAGGCATACTCCCGG
Organism: Paenibacillus sp. 1-18; assembly: GCF_000520755.1. NCBI lineage: Bacteria > Bacillati > Bacillota > Bacilli > Caryophanales > Paenibacillaceae > Paenibacillus > Paenibacillus sp. 1-18. The sequence goes on along the minus strand of NZ_ASSB01000034.1, from coordinate 7,472 downwards.
AGCTGCCGTCGTCGTAACCAAAGGAGACCAAATTTTTTTTACTAAAGGCTACGGATATGCAGACCTGGAGCGAAAAAAGACTTTCGACCCGGCGAAGACCATTGTTCCTGTTGGTTCACTGACCAAATCGTTTAGTGCAAGCGCTGCTATGCAACTGGTCGAGCAACACAAGCTTGATTTGAATGAAGACGTGAACAACTATCTTCATAGCTACAAAGCTTCGCAGTATCAGAATCAGCCTTTTAACCTTCATCAGCTTTTGACACATACTTCTGGCCTGGACGAAGCGGTGTATGGCATTAACAGTTCTACCAAAGCAGGCTCTATACCCACAGAGCAGTTTCTCAGCACCTACTTTCAAAATCAGCCTCCCATCCGCGAGCCCGGAATTCAGTTTGATTACAGTAATGTCGCCTACGGTCTAGTTGGTAATATAGTAGAGCAAGTAAGCGGACAGGGACTGGATGATTACCTCCGTACACATCTGTTCCAGCCGATGGATATGCCTAGTGCAACACTGGATTTGCCACGAAATAATCCTGAGCTGGCCCAATCGTATCGGTGGAGTGATGGAACGTATCAGAAACAGTCTTTTTCGTATATTAATCTGCCGGGAGCAGGAGCGCTAAGCGTCACACCCAACGAATTTTCACATTATCTGATCACGCATTTAAACGAAGGCAAGTATGAGGTGAAATCGGTGCTCCGGCCACAAACGGTCAAAGTCATGCATGCACAGCAATTTGCGGCCGATGCGCGTCTGGATGGCGTGGGCTACGGATTTTTTCGTGGTCATCTGGAGACCGGAGTACCTACGCTGTGGGCTACAGGGGAAATTGATGCTTTTAATTCCGAAATGGTACTGATTCCATCCTACAAGCTTGGTATTTTTGTAACCACTAACGCGGCTGGTTCAGAGACCTCACTTCATGGGGAAGTTATAAATGCGATAGCCAAAATGCTGCCCGCAGAGCCGCAGTCAGAGTCTCAATCATTGGCTCGTACTGCTGCGGAAGTGAAGCTTTCACCAGAGATCGAGGGAGTATATCAGACGAACCTGAATCCTGTTCATGGGTGGGGCAAATGGATTCGGATGCTGGGAAGCATTAAATACAATGTTCGAATTCAAGATGATCATACATTAATTGTCAATGGAGAGTATCCGGACGAAAATGAAGCAACGGACAAAATTTTTCAAGCGGCAGGCGATGGTCTGTTTATGGAGAAGGGAGGCCATCTTAAAATTTTGCTGTACCAGCAAAACGATGCATGGATGATGATCGCCCCGGATAGCAAAACCATGAAGCAGGCGACACTTTCGCACCAAACCTGGATGTTGCTTGTCAGCTATGCTGCCGCCTCCTTGTTGTTCATCACAACCCTACTGATTTGGATCGTAAGATATGTGATTAGAGCTACTCGCAAAAATAAAACCCACATTTCTTCTACCCTTGCCTTCATTGCGTTGCTCAATACAATTTTTCTCGGCGTACAGTTTATTTATGGCAATAGTCAGATTGTATATGGCTACCCAGCCTGGTATATCTGGGGGATTTGCATACTCCCGCTGATTTCAGCGCTTATTGCCGTAGGGGTACTGATCGTGAATGGCGCCAAGCTGATTACAGGGGAAAGGAGAGGCAGAGCCACAGGCAAAATCCTGTTTGCGGTAGTCACATTGCTGCATACGGTATACCTTTTTTATTGGAATTTTCTTCCTATTCATAATTCCTAAACTTTACACAACAGCGCATGTCCGAACATAAATGAATGCTAAAATTTGTATTTGGCCCCCACTCGCTGGGGGCCGTAAACTAACAAACAGGAGGAATAGGAATTGGGAATCATTCGTCTTTTTGCATCCCGTGGCTTCAAATACGCAACAGCGATGGTATTCACTATGTCGTTGTACGCTGGTGTTGTGAGCAGCATACAACCAGCATCGGCAGAAGGCCCGACTGATCCGGCCCCTTTTATCACCGCCAAGGTGGTCAATGAGAATGCTGGCAAAAAAGTGCTGTTTGATAATACACACGGGCAGACGTCCGGCGCTGCAGATTGGGTCATTGACGGGGGGTTTTCAGACTTCGGACAGGCCCTCGCGAATCGTGGCTATGATGTACATGAGCTGCGCCAATCTACGCCGATTACTTATAATGATCTGAAGGATTATGATGTATTTGTGACGGCAGAGCCGAATATTCCTTTTAAACAGAGCGAACAGGCTGCAATGGAGCAGTATGTTAAGGCAGGCAACAGCATTTTCTTCATTGGAGATCATTATAATGCGGACCGCAACAAAAACCGTTGGGACGGGTCGGAAAGTATAAACGGCTACCGTCGCGGAGCCTGGGAAGACCCTGGCAAGGGCATGAGCGCGGAAGAAAAAAATTCGGCAGCGATGCAGGGAGTAGTCAGCTCGGATTGGCTGGGCAGCCAGTTCGGTGTGCGTTTTCGCTACAATGCATTAGGCGATATTACCGCCAATCAGATTGTCGAGCCAACGCAGGCGTTCGGCATTACAACGGGAGTGAGCAATGTCGCTATGCACGCGGGATCAACGCTGGCGATTATCGACCCGGCTAAAGCCAAGGGCATCGTTTACCTGCCCCAAACGAACCAGGCTTGGGGCAACGCGGTAGATCAGGGTGTTTATAATGGAGGCGGCATACCGGAAGGACCCTATGCAGCTGTATCCAAAGTAGGACTCGGTAAAGCAGCCTTCCTGGGGGATTCATCTCCTGTTGAAGATGCGACACCGAAATATCTGCGCGAAGAGACAGGAACCAAGAAGACGACATATGACGGCTTTAAGGAGCAGGATGATGCCGTGCTGCTGGTTAATATCGTCGACTGGTTGTCCAAGAAGGAGAACTATACCAGTCTGAAAGATGTTAAAAGCTTGCAGCTTGACCAACCGACGGCGTTGCTGCCTTTTGAAGAGCCACAGGCTTCGACGGAGCTGCAAGCCGAGCCTTGGTCTGCTCCTGCAGCAGGCTACAAGTGGTGGGATCAGCAAACTTTTAAAGCTGGAGCCTATGGCGGACCCACAGCCAGTGCGCAGCCTGTGTACAGTATTGTTCGCCAGGACCAGCTACCGAATGCACAGCCTTTTCAAATTCGAATAGCTGCGGACCAGCTGGCTCCCAATACCACGATTAGTGGATTCAGCGCAGGCATTTATGTCGCGGGCGGCAATCAGGTAGCCCAGATTCAAAACCCGGATGGCAGCTGGCCGACCTCGTATGGTTATAGCGGAGCATTAAGTCTGGAGTCCAACAGCAAGGGACATGCCTACAAAGATCTAACCGTACGGATCAAGCCGGGAACCAGCGGTGCAGCCAATCTTCGATTGAGACAAAACGGAAGCAATCTGCTGACCCAATCGGTCGTGCTGGCAGATGTTCCGGCCGAGCCGCTGCCTGAGGAAGGAAATACCGTTCCGGCACGTATTCGTATTGCCGAAGCGCGGAGCCTCCCGGCCGGCAAAGTCGTTACCTTGGAGGGTACTGTGACGACAAAACCAGGTGCCTTTGGCGGTCAAGCTTTTTATATGCAGGACGAAAGTGGAGGAATTTATGTTTATCAAAATCAAAGCGGCTTTCAGCAGGGCGATCAAGTAAAAATTACAGCCAGCCTTGCATTGTACAACAGTGAACTGGAGCTGACCGATCCGGTGGCTATTGAGAAAACGGGTGAAGGACAGCTACCCGCAGCTCTACAAATCACTGAATTAAGCGACGCTAATCAAGGACAGCTGGTTGAGCTTCCCACTGCCATCATACGCAATGTGATTGATGCGACTCCAGCTGGTTCATTTGAATTTGATGCAGTATCGGGCGAGACAAGTCACCATGTACGCGTCGATGCACGCACAGGCGTCACTCGAGCCTCTTTTCCATACCAAGAAGGACAGCAAGTAAAAGTGAAAGGCATATCAGCGATTTTTAAAGGGGTTTATCAGTTAAAGCCACGCGGGCTGGATGATTTTTCAGTTGAAGCAGGGGCGGTGCTGCAAGAAGTAAAGCTTTCGCTGGACCACCAGAACCTCAATGTAGGAGATACCGCAACTGCATCTCTTAAAGGTACGTTGGCAGATGGCAGCGAAGCTGATTTAAGTAAAGCTTCTGTTCAGTATACAAGCAGTCATGAGGCTGTCACGCTGGATACTTACGGAGAGCTTCGTGCAGCAAAAGAGGGAAGTGCCGAGATTACAGCGAGCGTCACGCTCCAGGGCAAAACCGTCGTATCCAATCCTGTGACGGTTACCGTCGGAAAAGCTGCAGCTGGTGAAGTGCCAGGCAAACCTGTACTTTCAGATGATAACGGGCAGGATAATGGCCTGAAGGATGGTAATTATCATATCACTATGAATCTGTGGTGGGGCACGAACGGTGATGAACTCAAGCTGTACGAAAACGGTGAGCTGATCGGGACTCTACCTTTGCAAGCTGCTTCCCCTGGAGCACAAAGTGCAGTCATTCCAGTAACAGGGAAGGCCAATGGTACCTACACGTATACTGCTGAGCTGATCAATGCTTACGGCAAAGCAACCAGTGCTCCGCTAGTCGTCAAAGTGACAGATGCTTCACCCGGTCTGCCGGTGCTGTCTCATGACAACTGGGACGGTGATGGCAACTATACGATTTCCATGAACATGTGGTGGGGCACGAATGCGACAAAATACAATTTATATGAAAATGGTGAGCTGATCGACACGCAGGAGCTGCCGAGCCAAACTCCGCAGGCTCAAAGCGCAGCCACCGACATTCAAGCTCGAAAGCCAGGCACATATGAGTATCGGGCGGAGCTGATCAATGGCTCAGGTCAAATTTCCAGCCAGACCATAAACGTCGAAGTGAAGGATCGCTAAATCGTAAGAGCATCTATTGTCTTAATATGAGTCAATAGATGCTCTTTTTTTATTTTTTCTAGGCTGTCGCTCCGTATGCTTGTCTATCGGTGCCCCATCCCGAATATTGGTCATTACAAAAAAACGGGAAAGGGGAACGGCCCATTTAAGATTGGGTTGGTTGAGCCGAGAGATTATCTATATTGGTGGAGCCAAAGAAAAATAAAACAATCAGAATTGTGATAATGATAGCCTCTGCAAAATGCTCTCCATCAAACTCACTTGCCGCAAGCTCATTCACCGTAAATTACCCCTTTCGCAATCGGCGTTTTATTTTCCCATTTTCTTTTGAAAGGCTTGTATCACTTGATCTAGCGTCATATTCCCGTTATCATTTAAAAATTTCACCATGTTATCGACATTGGAAGGGTCTGCTGCTAATGTTTTGTATTTTCCCGTTAATCCCACAAGCAGAGTTGCTTGTCTGTATAAAGTAACGGAATCGACGTGTAGCCTTCCTGTTAATAGCAGGGCTGCTACAATAATCTCCACATTTTTTCCATGCAGGGCGGAGAAGATAGCCGAGTTACTGTTTAATCCGTTTTTCTTTTGTCCCTTGGGATTAGGGGATGATTTGTATTTTTGATTACGATTACGGTTTCCATTCTTTCCTAAGGAAGTCATTGAATCTTCCTCCCGCCATAGTTGCCCTTGCCCGTCTTTTATGCCATTGCAGGATAAGGACAACGGAACTGCGTGTGCTCATTCAAATTGCCGTTATATTCATATAATATGCGAAAAGAAAGTATCGGTTACTGTAAGAATAACCCTGACTGAGTACCCCGGACTCTTATCACTTTGTAATTTCTTTTCGCATGTTGGTTCAATTTAGAGTAAACTACAATAAAGTGAGCTAATTAGGAGTTGTGAATAATATATGTCAAACGAAGAAGTATTGTTAACCAAAGAGGGATTAGCCAAGCTGGAGGATGAGCTTAAGGAACTAAAGACCGTAAAACGCAAGGAACTGGCTGAACGTCTCAAGCTCGCAATCAGCTACGGGGACCTGAAGGAAAATAGTGAGTATCACTCCGCCAAGGACGATCAGGCGTTCATGGAAACGCGAATCATGGTATTGGAGAAAATGTTGACCAAAGCTCGGTTGGTGGATGAAAGTAATCTGGACCTTGGAACCGTTAGTATCGGTTCAACCGTCATTCTCAATGATATCGAATTTTCGGAGAAGATGGAGTACAAAATTGTAAGTCCTGCTGAGGCAGACGTTCTGGATAATAAAATTTCCTATGAGAGCCCTTTAGGCAAGGCGCTTTTGGGAAAAGAAGTGGGAAGTATCATTCACGTAGATGCACCCATGGCTGTCATTAAATATGAGCTGCTCGAAATTAAGCTCACGTAGTTCATTCCCGATTCCCTTGATAAGGGAGCCGGGATTTTTTATTTTCTCGCTGCTTGCATACCAGCCTTACGGAGCATTGTCTGCGCTCCATATGCTGGACAAAAGCTCGTTGTAGCTGCTATAGCGATATCAGCTAGTCCGTCATCAGAAAGCCGGCTTGCTCCAATGCAGCACAGGCATCATTAATTTTAGCTTCATCCGAGGCATGCAAGGTATGAAGATGAATGCCGCCGGTCAGCTGGGACAAATAAGTGGCCTGGGTGGAGTTGATTTTACGGATAAAATCCTCCACTTCCTTGCGATTTCCGACCCGTATCGGAGCCGTCAGATCGCCATATACCGGATGCTCCACAATAACATCCTGCACACTTACACCATAGTCCACAATGAGCTTTAATTCCTCTTCTGTCTGTTCAGGTCGGTGATTGCACACGATAATACGTGAGGCTATGGGAGCAGCCTGCCCCGCAGGCTCCATGTAAATGTATCCTTGGCTCGTTGCCAAAATAGGCTCTTGGCTTGCTTTTAACAGGGAAATATCCTGTACAATTACTTGTCTGGAGACGGAGGCTCTTCGTGCCAGCTCGCTCCCGGTCAGCGGAGATTCGTTCTTGAGCCACTGCAGCAGCTGCTTGCGGCGATCCGTTCCTGACCATTTTGAAGATTCAGTCAATGAGATAAGCTCCTTTCTTGTCGATGCGTCAAATCTGCCAAAATACCTGCCAGTATATCCAGATCCTCGATTGTAGTCGTCCTTCCGAAAGAAATACGGATAAATTGTAATGCTTCACGATCAGAGGCTCCAAGTGCTTGGAGCGCAGGCGAAGGCTCGTGGTGTCCAGCGGCACATGCGCTGCCGGTAGATATGCAGACACCGCTACGGTTACACTCCAGCATAACATATTGTCCCTCATAACCGTGAAAAAAACATCCCATGATATGGCTGAGCACAGTTTCTGTGCCGCTTTCCTGTATGACCAAACGCAACGGAATGGATTCTTTTTGAACTTGGCTAATAAAGTATTGCCTTAACATAGCATACCGCTGCTGATGCAGCTCCATTTGTTCAGTCATCATTTCTGCTGCTGCGACAAACGCTGCAATACCGGGAACATTAACCGTGCCGGGACGGAATCCGTTCTCATGCAGTGTGTCAGGGTACACAGGACGCCACGGAGTCCCCGGCTTGAGATATGCAGCTCC